>NZ_JBFBBD010000065.1:0-39316 GCF_040689515.1 Streptomyces sp. NPDC051173 | reverse complement strand
AGGGGACGCCGCTGGCGAAGGAGTGGAACCTCACCCCGCAGCGCGCGCTGCGGATGCATGTGCCCGCCGCGCTGCCGCCCGCGCCGCGAGACGGCCGCATGCGCGGCTTCTGAGCCGGGCCGAGTCACCCCGGGCCCGGCCGTCGGGGCCCGGGCCTCCGCCGCGTCCCCGCCTCGCCCGCGCTTCTCGCGTACTCGTACCGGACCGTGCCTGTCCGGGGCAGCCCCCGGACCTCCGGCCTCTTGCCTACTTGTTGCGCCCGCGCTTCTCGCGCACTCGCACGGAGATGTGGATCGGCGTCCCCTCGAAGCCGAACTCCTCGCGGAGGCGGCGCTCGATGAAGCGACGGTAGCCCGCCTCCAGGAAGCCGGAGGCGAAGAGCACGAAGCGCGGCGGCTTGGTGCCCGCCTGCGTGCCGAAGAGGATGCGCGGCTGCTTGCCACCGCGGACCGGGTGCGGGTTGGAGGCGACGATCTCACCGAGGAAGGCGTTCAGCCGCCCGGTGGGGATACGGGTCTCCCAGCCCGCGAGGGCCGTCTCGATCGCCGGTACGAGCTTCTCCATGTGCCGGCCCGTACGCGCCGAGACGTTGACCCGCGGCGCCCACGCGACCTGCGCGAGCTCGGTCTCGATCTCGCGCTCCAGGTAGTAGCGGCGCTCCTCGTCGAGGGTGTCCCACTTGTTGAACGCGACGACCATCGCACGCCCGGCCTCGACGGCCATGGTGATGATCCGCTGGTCCTGGACGCTGATCGACTCGCTGCAGTCGATCAGGATGACGGCGACCTCGGCCTTCTCCACGGCGGCGGCGGTGCGCAGCGACGCGTAGTAGTCCGCGCCCTCCTGGAGGTGGACGCGGCGGCGGATGCCGGCGGTGTCCACGAACTTCCAGGTCACGCCGCCGAGCTCGATCAGCTCGTCGACCGGGTCGCGGGTGGTGCCGGCCAGCTCGTTGACGACGACGCGCTCCTCGCCCGCGACCTTGTTCAGCAGGGAGGACTTGCCGACGTTGGGGCGGCCGATCAGCGCGATGCGGCGGGGGCCGCCGATGCCGGCGCCGCCGAAGGTCTGGGCGGGCGCCTCGGGCAGCGCTTCCAGGACCGCGTCGAGCATGTCGCCGGTGCCACGGCCGTGCAGGGCGGAGACCGGGTGCGGCTCGCCCAGGCCCAGCGACCACAGGGCGGCGGCGTCGGCCTCGCCGGACTGGCCGTCGACCTTGTTGGCGCAGAGCACGACGGGCTTGCCGGCCCGGCGCAGCAGCTTGACGACGGCCTCGTCGGTGTCGGTGGCGCCGACGGTGGCGTCCACGACGAAGACGACCGCGTCGGACGCCTCGATCGCGTACTCCGCCTGTGCGGCCACGGAGGCGTCCAGGCCGAGGACGTCCTGCTCCCAGCCGCCGGTGTCGACGACCTTGAAGCGGCGGCCGGCCCACTCTGCCTCGTAGGTGACGCGGTCGCGGGTGACGCCGGGCTTGTCCTGGACCACGGCCTCGCGGCGGCCGATGATGCGGTTCACCAGGGTCGACTTGCCGACGTTGGGGCGGCCGACGACGGCGAGCCGGGGCAGCGGGCCGTGGCCCGCCTCCTCCAGGGCGCCCTCGATCTCCGAGGCGTCGAAGCCTTCCTGCGCCGCGAGCTCCATGAACTCCGCAAACTCGGCGTCGCCAAGCTCACCGTGCTCGTCGCCGGAGTGGATCTGGTCGTTCATGAAGTCCGTTCCTCGTTCATCGTCATCGGTGGTCCGCTGTGCGCGGCCCACTACTCGAAGTCTCGTGGGGTCCGGGGGGTCTCCCCCGGACTGACACCGGGGCGGCCGGTGAGCCGCCTGGCGTCGGCCAGGTGCGCGGCGAGGCGCTCCTGGATGCGTACGGTCGCCTGGTCCAGCGCCGTGCGCGTGCGCCGTCCGCTGCCGTCCCCCGCCTCGAAGGCGTCGCCGAAGACGACGTCGACGCGGCTGCGCAGCGGCGGCAGGGCCCGTATCGCCCGGCTGCGGCGCTCGGCACTGCCGAGGACCGCGACCGGCACGATCGGTGCCCCGGAGCGGACGGCGAAGTAGGCGAGCCCGGCGCGCAGCGACGCGAAGTCGCCCTCGCCGCGGGTGCCCTCGGGGAAGATCCCCAGGACGCCGCCGTGCTCCAGGACCTCCAGCGCACCGGTGATCGCGGTGCGGTCCGGGCCCGAGCGGTCGACCTTCAGCTGGCCGATGCCGCGCAGGAAGGGGTCCAGCGGTCCGACGAAGGCTTCCTTCTTGATCAGGAAGTGCACCGGCCGGGGCGCGGTGCCCATCAGCATCGGGCCGTCGACGTTGTGGGAGTGGTTGACCGCCATGATGACGGGCCCCGCGGCGGGCACCCGCCAGGCGCCCAGCACACGGGGCTTCCACAGCCCGTACATGAGGCCGATGCCGATCCGCCGGCCGACGGCGGCACCGGACGCGGAGGCCGTCGCGCCGCCCGCCTCACTCACTCCCGGTCACGCTCCGCCGCTCCTCGACCAGGGTGACCACGCACTCGATGACCTGATCGAGCGTCAGATCGGTGGTGTCCACCTCGACCGCGTCGGCGGCCTTGGCCAGCGGGGAGGTCTTGCGGCCGGAGTCGGCGGCGTCCCGCTCGACCAGGGCGGCCTGGGTGGCGGCCAGGTCGGTGGCCTCCTTGCCCTTGAGCTCGCCGCTGCGGCGGGCGGCGCGGGCCTCGGCCGACGCGGTCAGGAAGATCTTGAGGTCGGCGTCGGGCAGCACGGTGGTGCCGATGTCCCGGCCCTCGACGACGATGCCGTGCGGCGCCTCGGCGGCGATGGCCCGCTGGAGCTCGGTCAGCCGGGTGCGGACCTCGGGGACGGCGCTGACGGCGCTGACCGCGGAGGTGACCTCCTGGGTGCGGATGGGCGCCGCGGCGTCGGCCCCGTCGACCATGATGCTCGGCGCGGACGGGTCGGTGCCGGAGACGATCTCCGGCTTGCCCGCGGCGTCGGCCACGGCGGCGGCGTCGTCGACGTCGATGCCGTTGCTCAGCATCCACCAGGTGATCGCCCGGTACTGGGCGCCGGTGTCCAGGTAGCGCAGCCCGAGCTTCGCGGCCACGGCCTTGGAGGTGCTGGACTTGCCCGTGCCGGAAGGACCGTCGATGCCGACGACGACTGCTGCCGGTGCGATCCGGGCGGCGGTTACGGCATTGCCGGCGTTGTTCACGGTGTGGGACACCTTCCTCGTGCACGGGGGTTACGTTTCGGCAGTGCGGACGGTGAGTCCTATACAGCCTCAGACAAGGTTACTGGCTCACCGCCCGTCCTCTCGCCGGGCCTACTGCCGGATCGACCAGCCGCGGTCCGTCAGGGCCGCCACCAGCACCGGCACGGCGCGCGGCTCGACCATCAGCTGCATCAGGCCCGCCTGCTGGCCGGTGGCGTGCTCGATGCGGACGTCCTCGATGTTGACACCCGCCCGGCCCGCGTCGGCGAAGATGCGGGCCAGCTCGCCCGGCTGGTCGCCGATGAGGACGGTCACCGTCTCGTACGCCGTGGGGGCCGCGCCGTGCTTGCCCGGGACCCGGCCGCGGCCCGCGTTGCCGCGGCGCAGGACGTCCTCGACGCCGGCCGCGCCCGCCTCCCGGTCGTCCTTGTCCGCAGAGGCCAGCGCGCGAAGGGCCCGCACCGTCTCGTCGAGGTCGGCGGCGACGGCGGAGAGGATCTCCGCGACGGGGCCGGGGTTGGCGGAGAGGATGTCCAGCCACAGCCGCGGGTCGGAGGCCGCGATCCGGGTGACGTCGCGGATGCCCTGGCCGCACAGGCGCACGGCGGTCTCGTCGGCGTCCTGGAGGCGGGCCGCGACCATGCTGGAGACCAGCTGCGGGGTGTGGGAGACGAGGGCGACGGCCCGGTCGTGGGCGTCGGCGTCCATGACGACGGGGACGGCCCGGCACAGGGAGACGAGTTCGAGCGCGAGGTTGAGGACCTCGGTGTCGGTCTCGCGGGTGGGGGTGAGCACCCAGGGGCGGCCCTCGAAGAGATCGGCGGTGCCCGCGAGGGGACCGGAGCGCTCCCGGCCGGCCATGGGGTGCGTGCCGAGGTAGCCGCTGAGGTCGCAGCCCAGCGCCTCCAGGTCGCGGCGGGGACCGCCCTTGACGCTGGCGACGTCGAGATAGCCGCGGGCCCGCCCGCCGCGTATGGCCTCGGCGAGGGTCTCGGCGACGTGCGCGGGGGGTACGGCGACGACGGCGAGGTCGACGCGGCCTTCGGGCTCCTCGTCCGTGCCGGCGCCGAGTGCGGCGGCCGTACGGGCCTGGGCGGGGTCGTGGTCCATGAGGTGGACCCGGACCCCGCGGCTGTGGAGCGCGAGCGCGACCGAGGTGCCGATCAGTCCGGTACCGATGACGAGAGCGGTTCTCACTGACGGTGTCCTTGCGGAGAGCGGAGAGTGCCTGCCCAGCCTAAGCGCTCCGCCGGAGGCCGAGTGCGTCGCCCGCGGGCCCGTCGTGGCCGGTCGCGCCCGCACGGCGGAGCCGTATGACGCCACGGTCCCACGGCCCCTCCGGGCGCGGCCGAACCGCTCGGGCCGTGCCCGCCGCGTCCCGTGCACGGGCTCCGCGCCACACCCGGAGGCCGCGCCCGGCGATGGTCCGCCCGCGGAGCCCGGCGACCCGGTACAACCATGTACATGATCTACCACGTGGTGCCCCTGGACGACTGGCTGGCCGTGCCCGACCGCCCGTACTCCCCCGCCTCCCTCTCCGACGACGGCTTCGTGCACTGCTCCCCCGACGAGGAGATGACGCTCGCGGTGACCTCCGCCTTCTACCGCGACACCCCAGGCCCGCTGATGGTGCTGCTGATCGACGAGCACAAGCTGGACGTGATGGTCCGCTGGGAGGCGGCGGACCCGGCGCCGCCGCCCGGGGTGGCGCCCGGCACGCTCTTCCCGCACGTCTTCGGCCGGATCAACCGCGAGGCCGTGGAGGGGATGATGGAGATCCAGCGCGACGAGGAGGGCCGGGCGACGGGGCTCGCGGTCTGGTCGTGACGCACGTGTGCCGTACGGGCCGGGTGGACCGGCCCGTACGGCACACGGGAAGCAGCCGGGCTGCGGCGGGCAGGCTAAAGCTCGACCTCGCGCATCAGCATGCCGACCTCGGTGTTCGTCAGGCGGCGCAGCCAGCCCGACTTCTGGTCGCCCAGCGCGATCGGCCCGAAGGAGGTGCGGACCAGCTTCTCCACCGGGAAGCCCGCCTCGGCCAGCATCCGCCGGACGATGTGCTTGCGGCCCTCGTGGAGCGTGACCTCGACCAGGTAGTTCTTGCCGGTCTGCTGGATCACGCGGAAGTTGTCCGCGCGGGCCCAGCCGTCCTCGAGCTCGATGCCGCTCTTGAGCTGCTTGCCGATGTCGCGCGGCAGCGGGCCCGTGATGGCCGCGAGGTAGGTCTTCTGGACGCCGTAGCGGGGGTGCGTCAGGCGGTGGGCCAGCTCACCGTGGTTGGTGAGCAGGATGATGCCCTCGGTCTCCGTGTCGAGACGGCCGACGTGGAAGAGCCGGGTCTCGCGGTTGGTGACGTAGTCGCCGAGGCACTGGCGGCCGTCGGGGTCCTCCATGGTGGAGACGACGCCGGCCGGCTTGTTGAGCGCGAAGAAGAGGTACGACTGGGTGGCGACGGTCAGGCCGTCCACCTTGATCTCGTCCTTCTCCGGGTCGACCCGGAGGCCCTGCTCGGTGACGATCTGACCGTTGACCTCGACGCGGGCCTGGTCGACGAGTTCCTCGCAGGCGCGGCGCGAGCCCATGCCGGCCCGGGCCAGCACCTTCTGCAGGCGCTCGCCTTCCTGCTCGGCGCCGGGGAAGGTCTTGGGGGTCTTCACCTGGGGCTTGTTGTGCCGCTCCCGGTTGCGCTCCTCGATCTTGGCGTCGAGCTCGCGCGGGCGGGCCGGGGCGTAGCCGTGGCCGCGGGCGGGCCCGCTGCTGCGCCCGCCGGAGCCGGCCGTGGAGCTCTTGCGCGGGCCGCCCTTGGCGCCACCGCGGGCGGACGCGCCGCGGCCGCTGGTGGGACCGCTGGTGCGGCCGCTGTTGGCGCCACTGCGGGTGCGCTCGGCGTCGGGGCCCACGTCGTAGCGGCGCTCCTCGGGGCGCGGCCGGCGCGGGCGCTCCTGCTGCCGGTCATCACGTCGGTCGTCGCGACGGTCATTACCACGGTCGTCGCGGCGGTCGCCCCGCCGGTCGTCGCGGCGATCGTCACGACGGTCGTCCCGCCGGTCACCGGCGCGCCCGCCGTCGAAACGCCCGCCGGAGCGGCCGCTCTCGGGGCGCCCGCCCGAGCGGCCGCCGTCGAAGCGACCGCCCTCGGAGCGCCCGCCGCCCGAGCGCGCGCCGCCGGAGCGCCCGCCCCCGGACGACGGCCGGGGGGACCCTCCTCGGGCGCCCCGGTCGTCCCGGTTGCCGCTTCCGCTGTTCCTGCCGCTGCTTCGCATCAAAGTTCCGTCTTGTCGTCTGCGTCGGTGTCCGGTGCGTCCGGATCGAACGACGGCACACCTTCTTGAGTGTCGCCCTCGATCGCGTCCGCCTCGGGGAGGAAGGGCGCGAGCTCCGGGAGCTCGTCCAGGCCCCTCAGGCCCATTCGTTCCAGAAAGTAGTTCGTCGTCCTGTACAGGATCGCACCTGTTTCGGGTTCCGTCCCCGTCTCCTCCACCAGACCGCGCTGGAGGAGGGTGCGCATGACGCCGTCGCAGTTCACCCCGCGTACGGCGGAGACCCGCGAACGGCTGACCGGCTGACGGTACGCGACAACGGCCAGGGTCTCCAGCGCGGCCTGGGTCAGCCGCGCCTGGCGGCCGTCCAGGACGAAGCTCTCGACGGCGTCGGCGTACGCGGCCCGGGTGGCGAAGCGCCAGCCCCCGGCGACGTTCCGCAGCTCGAAGCCGCGCTCCTGGAGGGTGTACTCGTCGGCCAGTTCGCGCAGCGCGTCCGCCACCTCGCGGTGGCCGCGCTCCAGGACGCGGGCGAGGTACTCCTCGCCCACCGGCTCGTCGACGACCATGAGGACGGCTTCCAGGGCGGGCTTCAGCGGGAGCCCGGCCACGTCGCGCAGCCCGGCGGGGTCCGAGCGGGCGGGGATCTCCCCGGTGGCGTTGTCGTGGGTCACGCTGTGGCCTCCCCGGCCTCGCCGGCCGTGCTCTCGCGGTCGAATTCGTCGGTCACCAGCGGCTCGTCCTCGCCCTCGGCACCGGTCCAGCGGACCGTCAGCGCGCCCAGGGCCTCGTCCTGGTCGAGGGCGACGGCGCGCTCGCGGTAGAGCTCCAGCAGCGCCAGGAAGCGGGCGACGACGGTCAGGGTGTCGGGGGCGTCCGCGGTGAGCTGCCCGAAGCTCGCCCGCCCCGCCGAGCGCAGCCGGGCCACCACGACGGCGGCCTGTTCCTGGACGCTGACCAGCGGTGCGTGGATGTGTTCGACGTAGACCTGCGGCGCGGCCTTGGGCCGCATCGCCTTGACGGCGAGCTCGGCCAGGCCCTGCGGGCCGATGCCGAGGACGACCTCGGGCAGCAGTTCGGCGTGGTGCGGCTCCAGCCCGACCGTACGGGGGTGGCGGCGCTCCTCGGCCGCCAGCCGCTCGCCGAAGATGTCGGCGATCTTCTTGAAGGCGCGGTACTGCAGCAACCGGGCGAAGAGCAGGTCCCTGGCCTCCAGGAGGGCGAGGTCGGCCTCGTCCTCGACCTCGGCGGCGGGCAGCAGCCGGGCCGTCTTGAGGTCCAGCAGCGTCGCGGCCACGACCAGGAACTCGGTGGTCTGGTCGAGGTCCCAGTCCGGGCCCATGGCGCGGAGGTGCGCCATGAACTCGTCGGTGACCTTGGACAGGGCGACCTCGGTGACGTCCAGCTTGTGCTTGGAGATCAGCTGGAGCAGCAGGTCGAACGGCCCCTCGAAGTTGTCGAGCCGCACGGTGAACCGGCCGTCGCCCTCCCGCCGCTCCTCGGGGGCGGGCGCCGCGTCACCGCCGCCGGCCGCGGGCGGCCGCGCGCCGGGCCCGTGGCCGAGGGCGCGGCGGGCATGGGGGGCATACGGGGCGGGGACGGCGGGCGGGGCGGGCATGGGATTCGGTCGCTGTCCAGGGGTCGCGGGTGGTACGGGGCCGGTCCGGGGGCAGCCCCGCGGCTCGTACGCACCCGTACGGGCCTGTGGGGGCCGCTGCGGGCCGCCGGGGGCGGCGCCGCGCTTCCGGACGGGCAGGCTATCGGCGAACGCGCTCAGCGGCCGCGCAGGCGGCGCACGAGGATGCTCGCGTCGCCCCGCGACTCCAGGTCGGCGAGGACGACGGCGACGGCCTCGCGGACGATCCTGCCGCGGTCGACGGCCAGGCCGTGCTCGCCGCGCAGCACCAGCCGGGCGTGTTCGAGGTCCATGAGCTCCTCGGCGGAGACATAGACGGTGATCTTCTCGTCGTGCCGCTCGCGGCCGCTGGGTCTGCGGTTGGCGGCCCGGCCGCGGCGGCGGCCCTGGGCCGGGGCGACGGGCTCGCCGCGGGTGCGGTCGGGGGTCTGCGCGGCGGCGCTGCGCTCGCCCGCGGCCTCCCGCTCGGTGCCGGCCGTGCCCCGCCCGCCGTGCTCGGCCCGGCCCTCGTCACCGCCGCTCTCCGGGGCCTCGGGCTCGGCGGCCGGGCCCGGGACCCGTGGCGCCGCGTCGCCGCTCGCCTGCCGGCGGGGGGAGGACTGCAGTCCGGTCCCCCCGGTGGTGCGGAACAGTTCGTCGGCGCCGGGCAGACTCACTCGGCGTGACACCGGGCGAGCACCTCCCTGGCGAGCTGACGGTAGGCGGCGGCGCCCACGGAGTTGGAGGCGTACGTGGTGATCGGCTCACCCGCGACCGTGGTCTCGGGGAAGCGGACCGTCCGGCCGATGACCGTGTGGTAGACGTGGTCGTCGAACGCCTCGACCACGCGTGCGAGCACCTCGCGGCTGTGCACGGTCCGCGAGTCGTACATCGTGGCGAGGATGCCGTCGAGCTCCAGCTCGGGGTTGAGCCGCTCCTGGACCTTCTCGATCGTCTCGGTGAGCAGGGCCACACCGCGCAGCGCGAAGAACTCGCACTCCAGCGGCACGATCACCTTGTGAGCCGCCGTCAGCGCGTTGACGGTGAGCAGGCCGAGCGAGGGCTGGCAGTCGATGACGATGTAGTCGTAGTCGGCCAGCAGCGGCTTCAGGGCGCGCTGGAGCGTCGACTCGCGCGCGACCTCGCTGACGAGCTGGACCTCGGCCGCTGACAAATCGATATTGCTGGGCAGCAGGTCCATGTTGGGCACGGCCGTCTTCAGGAGCACCTCGTCGGCCGACATGCCCCGCTCCATGAGCAGGTTGTAGACCGTCAGGTCGAGCTCCATCGGGTTGACGCCGAGGCCGACCGAGAGCGCGCCCTGCGGGTCGAAGTCGACGAGCAGCACCCGGCGTCCGTACTCCGCGAGTGCCGCGCCCAGGTTGATGGTCGAGGTGGTCTTGCCGACCCCGCCCTTCTGGTTGCACATCGCGATGATCTTCGCGGGGCCGTGGTCGGTCAGCGGACCGGGGATGGGGAAGTACGGCAGGGGACGCCCGGTGGGGCCGATGCGCTCGCGGCGCTGCCGGGCAGCGTCGGGCGCGAGGGTGGCCGCGTACTCGGGGTCGGGCTCGTACTCCGCGTCAGGGTCGTAGAAGTGCCCCTCGGGCACGTCCTCGTAGTCGGCGAGCCGGGCGGAATCCGCTCCGCCGCGGTCGCCGGCCATGGCGTTCACGTGATGGCCGTCCATGCTCTGGTGGGCTGTCGGTGTGCTCTGGATGTTCTGGTGTGCCGCGAAGGTGTGGACAGCGACGGAGCCGACAGCTTCGAGTCCCACGGGACTCTGGCCCTGCGCAGACATTCCTGGGTGACCACCCCCGGGAGCAAATGTCGACTCATTCACAAGTCGTCCTACCTCCTTGGTGACCAGGAAACATCTAGATAGGTCAGCGTTGCACCATGCCGACGGTTGGCGACTCTATGGCGTGTCGGCGGTCCGCAGCAACACAATCCGCCGGAGACGGCACGATGTGTCGGCAATCGAACACCCTTCTGTCAAGGGCGTGCGACCTATTGCCCGGAAGTTTCGCGGGCCCTCAAAACGGCCCGGAAACGGCCGCGAAACGCCCCGGCCGGGCCTTGTGGAGCAAGGCCCGGCCGGGTGCGCGTTCTTGGTGTGCCGTGTTGACGACTCAGCCGAGGAGGTCGCTCAGTTCGAGGTGCGGCAGCCCGTGCGCCTCGGCGACGGGGCCGTAAACGACCTGTCCCTCGTGGGTGTTGAGGCCCTTGGCGAGCGCGGCGTCGCGGCGCAGCGCCTCCTGCCAGCCGCGGTTGGCCAGCTCCACGATGTAGGGCAGCGTGGCGTTGGTCAGCGCGTAGGTGGAGGTGTTCGGGACCGCGCCGGGCATGTTCGCGACGCAGTAGAACACCGAGTCGTGGACCTCGAAGGTCGGCTCCGCGTGGGTGGTCGGCTTCGAGTCCTCGAAGCAGCCGCCCTGGTCGATCGCAATGTCGACAAGTACACTTCCGGGCTTCATCTTGGCGACGAGCTCGTTGGTGACCAGCTTCGGGGCCTTGGCGCCCGGGATGAGGACGGCGCCGATGACGAGGTCGGCCTCGACGACGGCCTTCTCCAGCTCGAAGGCGTTGGAGACGATCGTCTGCACCTTGGTGCCGAAGACCTTGTCGGCCTCACGGAGCTTGTTGACGTCCTTGTCGAGCAGGGTGACGTGGAAGCCCATGCCGACGGCGATCTGCGCGGCGTTCCAGCCGGAGACGCCGCCGCCGATGACGACGGCCTTGCCCGCGGCGACACCCGGGACGCCGCCCGGCAGCACGCCGCGGCCGCCGGCCGCGCGCATCAGGTGGTAGGCGCCGACCTGCGGGGCCAGCCGGCCCGCGACCTCGGACATCGGGGCGAGCAGCGGCAGCGCGCGGTTCGCGGTCTCGACCGTCTCGTACGCGATGGCGGTGGTGCCGGACTGGAGCAGCGCGTCGGTGCACTCGCGGGAGGCCGCGAGGTGCAGGTAGGTGAAGAGCGTCTGGCCCTTGCGGAGGCGGTGGTACTCCTCGGCGATCGGCTCCTTGACCTTCAGCAGGAGGTCG
The DNA here is from genome assembly GCF_040689515.1 of Streptomyces sp. NPDC051173. Taxonomy (NCBI): domain Bacteria; kingdom Bacillati; phylum Actinomycetota; class Actinomycetes; order Kitasatosporales; family Streptomycetaceae; genus Streptomyces; species Streptomyces sp. NPDC051173. The sequence continues at coordinate 28,204 of NZ_JBFBBD010000065.1, read as the reverse complement.
GCGGTCTCCCAGACCTCGTCGGCGGTCTCCAGGATGTTCGCGCCCGCGGCCGTGTACTCGGCGTCCGTGATGGAGGAGCCGACACCGGCGCCCTGCTCCACGTAGACCTGGTGGCCGTTGCGCACGAGCTCATGCACGCCGGCGGGCGTGATGGCCACGCGGAACTCGTTGTTCTTGACCTCGCGGGGGATGCCGACCTTCACGTCGATCACGGTCCTTGAATCAGAGAATGACAGGCTATTCCGGAAATGCCGGGGCACACCAGAGCAGACCGCGGCGATCGCGGCCCAACCAGTCTAATGAAGGATCTCGCCCTGTCTAGCCTTGCAAAGCACCAATCTTCTGGCGATCAACTACTGGTTTCGTAGGTAACCCTCGGTTGATGGGGGCTCGCACCGAGCAGCCGGGGCGACGGGGGCCGCGGCGGGATCCACGGTGGGGTCCGCGGCGGGGCTCGCGGAGGTCCCCGCCGGGTCCGCGCCACCGGCCGTGACCGGGCGCGCGAGGGAGGACTCAGCTGCGGATATCGCACCGCCACCGGCCTCCGGCACCGGCCCCGCGCCCGCCGCCAGCAGCCGCCCGGCCTCCTCCCGGTGCACCCCGGCGGCCGTGGGGTCGCCGAGCCGCTCCAGGGTGTCCGCCAGCCGCAGCCGCACCGCCGCCTGGAGCCGTACGTCACCCGCCTGCCGCGCGCACTCCACCGCCTCCCGGCACGTGCGCAGCGCGTCCTGCGGGCGGCCCGCGTACTCCTGCACCCGGGCGATCTCGGTCAGCGCGCGGGCGTGCCCCGGCAGATCGCGCAGCCTGCGGTGGGCGGCCGCCGCCGCGCGCCAGTCGCGCAGCGCCTCGCCCCACTGCCCCGCGTAGGCGTGGACGGCGCCCAGCCGCCCGTACAGCCGCGCCTCGTCGGCGAGTTCACCGCGCGTCAGCCGCAGCTCCAGCGCCCGGCCGTACCAGTCGGCGGCCCGCTGCCAGTCGCCCAGCTCCTGCTGCGCGGCGGCGATCGACTCCAGCGACCGGCTGATGGCGTACGGGTCACAGGCGTCGCGCGCCGCGTCCAGCGCCTCGCGGTAGCGGCCCAGCGCGGTGCGGGTGCGGCCGGCGCGGGCGTCGAGGTCGCCGAGGTTCAGCAGGGCCGCCGCCTTCTCCAGCGGCATCTCGCAGCGCTGCGCCACGTCCAGCACGAGCTGGTGCAGCCCGTACAGCTCCGGGCCCGCCTCCTCGGGCCCCAGATGGGCCGTCAGCGCCCTGGTCAGCGCGGAGACCAGCCGCCGCGCGAGGGTGTCGAGGCGGCCGTCCTCGACCGCCAGCCGCGCCGCCGCGAGCAGCGCGGGCAGCCGTCCCCGCAGCCACTCCTCGGCGGCCCGCGGCGAGGGGAAGCGCAGCGGCCGCGGCAGCTCGGCGAGCCGCTTGCGGGTCAGCGGGTCGCACGTCTCGGTGGTCGCCCGGCACGAGTGCAGCTGACGCACCGTCCGCTCCAGCATCCGGGCCCGCGCCAGCTCGACCTCCGCGGGCCGCTCCTGGGTCTCCAGCAGCGACCGCAGCATCGGCGCCAGGCAGCCGGGCACCCGGTACTGCGCCGGCACGTGGCCCACCGCGGGCTCGGGGCGCAGCATGCCCCGTGCGGCGAAGTCCTCCAGCGCGGTCTGCGCGGCGGCCACCGAGCAGCCCGCCAGCGCGGAGGTCGTGTGCGCGTCGGCCGGGCCGGCCGGGGCCAGCGCCAGCAGCCGCAGCATCCGGGCGGCGGGCGGCGGCAGCGCCTCGTGGGCGAGCCAGAAGGCGCGCGCGACCGTGCGGCCCGCGCTGTCGTAGCCCTCGGCGGGCGGCAGCTCGCGCAGCCGGGTGGCGACGTCGGCGACGGAGACCTTGGAGTCGGCCGCCAGCCAGCCGCCGATCAGGACGAGCGCGGCGGGCTGGCCGCCGCACTCCTCCACGACGGCGCTCGCGGCCACCGGGTCGCAGGTGATCCTGGTCGGCCCGGCGTACCGTTCCAGCAGCTCTATGGCCGCCGCCTTCTCCAGGCCGCCCAGGGTGCAGGGCCGCACGTCGGGCACACCGGTCAGCGGGCCCCGGGAGACGGCGACGACCAGGCAGTCGGACTCGTCCGGCAGCAGCGGGTCCACCTGCTCGGCGCCCGACGCGTCGTCGAGGAACAGCAGCGCCTTGCGCCCGTTGAGCGCCGTGCGCAGCGCCGCCGTCAGCTCGTCCTCCTCCGCCCCGGCGGGCACGGGCGCGCCGACGGCGGTGAGCAGGGCGCGGGCGGTGCGCTCGGTGGGCACGGGCTCGCCGTCGGCGCCCGTGAGGCGGGCGCGCAGCACGCCGTCGGGGTAGTCGCCGGCGAGCCTGCGGGCGAGCTCCTCGGCGAGCGCCGTACGGCCGGAGCCGGGGCGCCCGGCGATCAGGAGGACCCTGCTGCGGGGCGACTTGCGGCCCGCGAGGGTGTCGAGTCCGGTGCGGTCGATGTCGGCCCGCAGCTCCTCCAGCTCACGGCGGCGCCCGACGAACACCGGTCGCTGCGGCTGCGTCACGGGGCCCACTCTCTTCCCTGCACGCCCTGAGCCTAGTTCACGCTCCGGTGGGGTCCCGGACACGCGACGCCCGCTCCGTGAAGATCACCTATTCGGTTCTCCGGACGGTCGGAGGAAAATCCGGGCGGGCCCCGGCGGCGCCGCTACGCCTCGAAGGGCCGGGCCGGCCACGGGGCGTCCGCGGGCCGCAGCGCGGCCAGGCCCGCCGCGCCGTCGCGGAGCACGGCCGTCAGCGCCAGCGCGCCCACCACCAGGCAGTTGTTGTGCAGCTCTCCCGCGAGCGCGCCCCGCACCAGCTCCTCCAGCGGCACGCGGGCGAACTCCATGTCGGCCTCCTCCTCGGAGACCTCGAAGCGCTCGCCCTCCGCCTCGGAGAGGTCGCGGGCCAGGAAGATCCGGATGGCCTCGTCGCAGCCGCCAGGGGTGGTGTAGATGTCGGTGAGGACCCGCCAGTCCTCGGCCTTGACGTGCACCTCCTCGAAGAGCTCGCGCTGGGCGGCGTGCAGCGGGTTCTCGCCGGGGACGTCGAGCAGCCCGGCGGGGATCTCCCACAGCTTCTGGCGCACGGGGTGGCGGTACTGCTTGAGGACCAGTACCCGGCCCCGCTCGTCGAGGGCGAGGACGGCGACCGAGCCGGGGTGCACCTGATAGTCGCGCTTGACGGTGGAGCCGTCCGGCATGACGACCTCGTCCGTGCGCACGCCGGTCTTGTTGCCGGTGAAGGGGGTCGCGGTCGCGGTGACCCGCCACTCCTCGGGGGTGTCCTTGATGCCCATTGCTATGTCCTCCAGAAAACAGAAAACCGGGGTGGGGGCCCGGAAGGCCCCCACCCCGGCAACCGTATAGGTCAGCCCTGCTTGCGCTCGACGGCCGCCTTCACCAGGCCCGCGAAGAGCGGGTGCGGGCGGGTCGGGCGGGAGCGCAGCTCCGGGTGCGCCTGGGTGGCGACCAGGTAGGGGTGCGCCTCGCGCGGGTACTCGACGTACTCGACGAGCTTGTTGTCGGGGGACGTGCCCGAGAAGACCAGGCCGGCCTTCTCCAGCTCCGCGCGGTAGGAGTTGTTGACCTCGTAGCGGTGGCGGTGGCGCTCCTCGACGTAGGGCTCGTCCGCGTAGACCTCGCGGACGATGGAGCCCTCGGCGAGCTTCGCCGGGTACATGCCCAGCCGCATGGTGCCGCCCATGTCGCCCTCACCGGCGACGATGTCCAGCTGCTCGGCCATGGTGGAGATCACCGGGTTGGCGGTGGCCGGGTCGAACTCGGTGGAGTTGGCGCCCTCGATGCCGGCGAGGTTGCGCGCGGCCTCGATGACCACGCACTGCAGGCCCAGGCACAGGCCCAGCAGCGGGACCTTGTTCTCGCGGGCGTAGGTGATCGCGCCGACCTTGCCGTTCACACCGCGGTCGCCGAAGCCGCCCGGGATGCAGATCGCGTCGACGTCGCCGAGCTGCTTCTGCGCGCCGGCCGGGGTCTTGCAGTCGTCGGAGGCGACCCACTTGACCTTGACCTTGGCACGGTTGGCGAAGCCGCCGGCGCGGATCGCCTCGGTGACCGAGAGGTAGGCGTCGGGCAGGTCGATGTACTTGCCGACGAGCGCGACGGTGACCTCGTGCGCGGGGTTGTGGACGCGGTCCAGCAGGTCCTCCCACTGGGTCCAGTTCACATCGCGGAACGGCAGGTCCAGCTTGCGGACGACATAGGCGTCCAGGCCCTCGGTGTGCAGCACCTTGGGGATGTCGTAGATCGACGGGGCGTCGATCGCGGCGACCACGGCGGCCTCGTCGACGTCGCACATCAGCGAGATCTTGCGCTTGATGGCGGTCGGGACCTCGCGGTCGGCGCGCAGCACGATCGCGTCGGGCTGGATGCCGATGTTGCGCAGGGCGGCGACGGAGTGCTGGGTCGGCTTGGTCTTCAGCTCGCCGGAGGGGCCGATGTAGGGCAGCAGCGAGATGTGCACGACGAAGACGTTGTCACGGCCGACCTCGTGGCGGACCTGACGGACCGTCTCCAGGAACGGCAGCGACTCGATGTCGCCGACGGTGCCGCCGACCTCGGTGATGACGACGTCGACGTCGTCGGTCGCCATGCGCCGGATGCGGTGCTTGATCTCGTTGGTGATGTGCGGGATGACCTGCACGGTGTCGCCCAGGTACTCGCCGCGCCGCTCCTTGGCGATCACGGTGGAGTAGACCTGGCCGGTGGTGACGTTGGCGGACCCGTCGAGGTCCACGTCGAGGAAGCGCTCGTAGTGACCGATGTCCAGGTCGGTCTCGGCGCCGTCGTTGGTGACGAACACCTCGCCGTGCTGGAACGGGTTCATCGTGCCCGGGTCGACGTTCAGGTACGGGTCGAGCTTCTGCATCGTGACCCGCAGCCCCCGCGCCTTGAGCAGCGCGCCCAGGCTGGAGGCGGTCAGGCCCTTGCCGAGCGAGGAGGCGACACCCCCCGTGACGAAGAGGTGCTTGGTCGTCGTGGGCTTTGCGGCAATGGCCAAAGGGGGGCTCCCGTGGTCGCGAGGTGAGGTGCGTATCGGCGACCACCCGGTCTCTTCGGGGGGTGCCGTCGCTGCGGTTGGGGGGTCTTGCGCCCACCGGTCCACGGGGTACCAGGGTATCAGCGCCCCGGCCCGTACGCGTCCGGTGACGCGTGGGCCCCCTCCGCGGGGGCGCTCCCCGGGCCCTCCCGAGGGGCCCGCGGACCCGCTCCCCGGCCCCGTCCCGCACCGCTGTCCCAGGCCACCCGTTCGGCTCAGATTCGTTCCCCGACCGTCGCGCGTCACACCAACTCCGCGTCGTATCCTGCTCGGACACATGCAGCGAGCCGGCCGGCACGGCACCACCCACGCCTCTCTCCGGAACAAGAGCTCGTCTAAAGATCGCTTGACCGCAAGAGGGCCCCGCGGGGTCCCGTGGCCGTTCGACTGGAGATGACGTGGCCGGGCGTATCGAGGATTACGCACTCATCGGTGACATGCAGACCGCCGCCCTGGTCTGCCGGGACGGCACGGCCGACTGGCTGTGCCTCCCGCGCTTCGACTCCCACGCCGCCTTCGCCGGCCTGCTCGGCACGGAGGAACACGGCTTCTGGCGGGTCGGCCCCGCGCACCCCTCGGGGGCCGCGCCACCGCGGGCCGACCGCCGCCGGTACCGGGGGGACTCCCTCGTGCTCGAATCCGAGTGGGACACCCCGCGCGGCACCGTGCGGGTGATCGACTTCATGCCCCCGCGCGACGGGGCGCCCCAGCTGATCAGGATCGTGGAGGGCGTCAGCGGCCGGGTGCCGATGCGCTCGGCGCTGCGGATGCGCTTCTCCTACGGCCGCGTCGTGCCCTGGGTGCACAAGGTCGGCGACCGCACCGTGGCCGTGGCCGGGCCCGACTCGGTGTGGCTGGACACCACCGCCGACACCTTCGGCAAGGACCTCACGACCTACTCCGACTTCACCGTCGCCCCCGGCGAGCGCGTCGCGCTGACCATCAGCTGGCAGCCCTCGCACCACGACGCCCCGGCGCTGCCCGACCCGGAGGGGTCGCTGGTGGCCACCGAGGAGTTCTGGCGGGAGTGGGTCGAGCACTGCACGTACCACGGCCCCTACCGGGACGCCGTCGTCCGCTCGCTGATCACGCTCAAGGCGCTCACGTACGCCCCGACCGGCGGCATCGTCGCCGCGCCGACCACCTCCCTGCCCGAGGACATCGGCGGCTCCCGGAACTGGGACTACCGCTTCACCTGGCTGCGGGACGCGGCGATCACCCTCTCCTCGCTGCTGCGCACCGGCTACCGCGAGGAGGCCCGCGCCTGGCGCGAGTGGCTGCTGCGCGCGGTCGCGGGCGACCCCGAGAACCTCCAGATCATGTACGGCATCGCCGGCGAGAGGGAGCTGGGCGAGGCGGAGCTGACCTGGCTGCCGGGGTACGAGAACTCCCGGCCCGTGCGCATCGGCAACGGCGCCGCCGGCCAGCTCCAGCTCGACGTCTACGGCGAGGTCACCGAGGCGCTGCACCTCGCCCACATGACCGGCCTCGCCCGCAACGACTACGCGAGCCTGCTCCAGCTGCGCCTGATCGGCTATCTGGAGGACCACTGGAACGAGCCCGACGAGGGCATCTGGGAGGTCCGCGGCCCGCGCCGGCACTTCGTCCACTCCAAGGTCATGGCCTGGGTCGCGGTGGACCGCACCATCAAGCTCATCGAGTCCGGCGACGTCGACGGCCCCCTGGAGCGCTGGCGCGAGCTGCGCGAGGACATCCACCGCGACGTGTGCGAGAAGGGCTACGACAAGGAACGCAACACCTTCACCCAGTCCTACGGGTCGAAGGAGCTGGACGCCTCCCTGCTGTTGATCCCGCAGATGGGCTTCCTGCCGCCCGACGACAAGCGCGTCATCGGCACCATCGAGGCGATCCAGCGGGAGCTGTCGACCCCGGACGGCTTCGTCCTGCGCTACCCCACGGCGGGCGACGAGTGCGGCGTGGACGGTCTGGAGGGCGACGAAGGGGCCTTCCTGGCCTGCTCGTTCTGGCTCGCCGACGACCTCGCCATGATCGGCCGGGTCGACGAGGCACGGCAGCTGTTCGAGAAGCTGCTCTCGCTCCGCAACGACCTCGGGCTCCTCGCGGAGGAGTGGGACCCCCGCCTCCAGCGCCAGGTGGGCAACTTCCCGCAGGCGTTCAGCCACGTTCCGCTGATCGACACGGCGCTGCGGCTCACGGCGTCGAGCGCGTTCGGCGGCTGAACCCTCCGGAGACTCCGTCCGGGGGTGCCCCAGAGGTGCCCCCGACGGGCTGGAGACCCGGCCGTCCGGCGATCGGGGACGCGGAGCGTCCCGCCGGGGACGGCCTACCTTCTGCGGAGCCCGAAGTAGAGCGCGCAGAAACCGGCCGGTGCCACGAGGAGCGCCGCCGCGGCGTTCAGGCCGCCGTAGCCCGCGGCGGCGACCAGCCCGCCGGAGAGCGCCCCGCCCGCCGCGCCGACGAGGTTCATCAGGGTGTCGGAGAGCCCCTGGACCTCGGCCCGGTGCTCGGCGGCCACGGACTCGCTGAGCAGGGTGGACCCGGCGACGGTCGCGCACGACCAGCCGATGCCGAGGAGCAGGAGCCCGGCGGTGATCGCCCAGCGGCGGTTTCCCGCAGTGCCCGCGAGCAGCGTCGCGGCGACGTAGACCACCTGCCCGAGCAGGATCACCGGCACCCGGCCGACGCGGTCGGTGAGCCGCCCCACCAGTGGCGACAGGCCGTACATCCCGGCGATGTGCAGGCTGACCGTGAAGCCCACGAGGCTCAACGAGGCTCCGTGGTGGGCGAGATGAATGGGCGTCATCGTCATCACCGACACCATCACGGCATGCCCGAGCACCAGCGCGGTCAGCCCGGTCAGCGCCGAGGGTGAAGCCGAGACGTGACGCAGGGCTCCGCTCATTCGGGTACGGAAACGGGTCCGGCCGGTGACGTCCCCCGCGGCTTCCGCGGCATCCTGGACGGCCAGCAGAAGGGGGTCCGGGCGCAGCCGTACGTGGACGATCGCGGCTCCCGTGCAGAAGGCCACGAGGGAGAAGACGAAGGTGCCCGCGGCCTCCGGCACCCCCAGCGCGCGGCCGAGCGCGGCGCCGGGGCCGCTGAGGTTGGGGCCGAGGACGCTGCCCACGGTGGTGGACCAGACCACGAGCGAGAGCTCGCGGGCCCGGGTGCACGGTGCGGCGAGGTCGGTGGCCGCGTAGCGGGACTGGAGGTTGGACGCCGTGCCCGCGCCGATGAGCAGCATCCCGAGCAGCACGAGGGGCGGCAGGTCCGCGCCCGCCGCCAGCAGCACCGTCAGCGCCCCGGCGGCCGCGACCAGCCAGCCGGTGCCGAGCCCGGCGCGGCGGCCGCGGGCCCGGGAGAGCGTGGCGAGGGGGACGGACAGCAGGGCGGCGCCCAGGGTCGTGAGCGTGGTGCCGAGGCCCGCGACGGCCTCGGAGCCGGTCAGGTGCTCGATCAGGATTCCCCCGGAGGAGATCATCGAGCCCATCCCGATCCCGGCGGCCACCTGCGCCGACATCAGGACCCTGACGGTGTGCCGCTGGACTGCGGCGCGTCCGGCCGCCGGGGATATGCCGGGTATGTCGGCGGAGTCCGAAGCGGACTCGGGGACTGCGGTCATGCGCGACAGCGTAGGGGCGGCCCGCCCGCCCCGGCACCGGCCGTGACCAGGTCCGGCCGCTCCGGCGGCGGTGGTCCGCGCGGGGGTGTGCCGAGTAGCGTTCCCGGTCATGGAACCGCAAGGCCCGCAAGGGACGATCACCGTGGCGCGGGCGCTCGGCCTGCCCGCCCTGCGCAAGGGCCTGCCCGAGGTGCTGGCCGCGGGCGACCGGCTGGACCGCCCGGTGCGCTGGGTGCACGCGGGCGAGGCACCGCACATCGCCACCCTCCTCAAGGGTGGCGAGCTGCTGCTGACCACCGGGCTGGGGCTGGGCAGCCGCCCGGCGGAGCAGCGCGGCTTCGTCCGGGGCCTGGCCGAGCGGGGCATCGCGGCGCTGGTGGTGGAGCTGGGCGCGCGGTTCGCGACGCTGCCCGCGGCGGTCGTGGACACGGCCCGCTCGCTGGGCCTGCCGCTGGTCCAGCTGCACCGTGAGGTGCCGTTCGTCGCGGTGACCGAGGAGATCCACACCGAGCTGGTCAACGAGCACTACGCCCTGCTGCGGAGCGCCGAGGAGGTCCACCGGCGGTGCACGGAGGTGCTGCTGGGCGGTGGCGGCGTGCCCGAGGTGCTGCGGCTGTTCGCGGGCTTCACCGGCAATCCCGTCTTCCTCCAGACGCCGGACGGGCGGCTGCTCTACGCGGCGGGGCCCGCGGGCCGGGCGGGCGCCGATCCGCTCCAGGTGTGGGAAGGGCTGCGTGACGCCGGGCTCGCGGGCGCGCTGACCACCGACATCCCGGGCCAGGGCCCGGGGCCCGGCGCGGTCCGGGCCCGGCTGACCGTGCTGCCGGTGAACGCGCCGTTGGCGCCCGTGCACCGGATCGCCGCCGACCGTACGGCCGGGCTGCTGGCCGTCGTGCTCCTCCAGGCCCGGCAGGAGGAGGAGCTGGCCGCGCGCGGCCGGGGCGACTTCCTCTCCGGCCTCGCGGACGGCCGCGTCGACTCTGCCGACGCCCTCGCCCAGGCCCGGGTGCTCGGCTTCCGGCCGGGTCCGGGCCCGCTGCTGCCGATGGTGCTACGGCTGGCCACGGATCTCGTACCGCCCGACAGCTGGGCCGCGCTGGTGTGCGCGGTGCAGGAGGAACTGGCCGCGGTGGGGGCACCGGTGCTGCTGGGCGTACGGCTGCCGGAAGGCCGGATACCGCTGCTGGTGGGGCTCCGGGACGAGGCGGAGCGCCCCGCCGTCGCCGACCGGGTGGCCGGGGCGCTGCGGGCCGGGGCCGAGCGGTCGGGGCAGCGCCGCCCCGTGGTGGTGGCGGGCGCGCCCGCCGGGTGGGAGACGGTGGGGGCGGGCCTGCGCCACGCCGCGGAGGCGGCGACGGCGGCCCACGGCCTGCCGGACCGGCTCTGGCACGACGTCCGGCAGCTGGACGTGGACGTGCTGCTGTGGCGGCTGCGCTCGCAGGGCGACCTCGCGGCGTTCGTCGACCGGGTGATCGGACCGCTCATCACCCACGACCACGCGTCCCGCCAGGCACTGCTGCCGACGCTGGAGACGTATCTGGCCCACGCGGGACGCAAGGCGGAGACGGCACGCGAACTCCACCTCAACCGCCAGACGCTCTACGACCGCCTGGCCCGCATAGGCCGCCTCCTGGGCACGGACCTGGAGGACCCGCACACGGCACTCTCGCTGAACCTGGCACTACGGGCACGACGGCACGTGGGGTAGGCCGTCGATTTCCCCCGGCGAGGGCCTGTCCGACGGATCGCCGCAAGGCTGTCTGCTGTCTGCCGCGGGGCGCCCTCAAACGCCGGACGGGCTGCTATTACGCACCCAACATCAGCCATATCCAGCCCGTCCGGCGATTGAGGACACCGCCGCGCAGCGGTGGTGCGGACGACAACCACCCGCACCCGACCACAAGATCCGCCGGACAGGCCATGGTGCACGTGGACGATCACGCCCACCGAATCCAGCCCGTCCGGCGATTGAGGACGCTCCCGCAGGGAGCTCCCGCCGCAGGCGGCAACGGCGAAGAACCAGGAACAATCCGCCGGCAAAGCGCAGCGAACCGGTCAGCGCCGCCGCGAGCTCAATTCGTCGTACACGCTCAGCACATGCGCCACCGTGTCGTCCTCCGTCGGCCACGTCGCCGCCTGTTCGCGGCCCGCTGCCGAGAGTTCCGCCCGCCGGACCGGGTCGGCGAGCAGTCGGCTCACCACGGCGGCCAGCGCGGCCGCGTCGCCGTACGGGACGAGCTCGGCCGCCTCGCCGACCAGGTCCGGCACGCCGCCGACCGCGGTGGCCACCAGGGGGACGCCCGCGTGCAGGGCCTCCTGCGCGAGCACGGAGCGGGCCTCCCACCGGCTGGAGAGGATCGCCACGTCGGCCGTGGCCAGCAGGTCCGGCACGTCGTCGCGGTGGCCCACCAGGAGGACCGGCAGGCCCTCCGTCTCGATCCTGCGCTGGATGACCGGCCGCTCGCTGCCCTCGCCGGCCACGACGAGGAGGGGCTCCGGGTCGAGTTCGCGCCAGGCGCGGGCCGCGTCGAGGAGGGGGCCGTGGCCCCGGTCGGCCTCCAGCCTGCCGACGGTGACGAGCAAGGGCCTGGCGACGGCGCCGAGTTCGGCCCGGGCCTTGTTGCGCGCCGGTTCGTCCTCCTCGGGGGCGGGACGCGGCGCGGGCACCCCGACCGGGGCCAGCCGGGCGTCCCGGGCGCCGCGCTGCCGCGCCCGGTCGACGAGCTCCGAGGTCACCCCGAGCACGACGGCCGCCGCGCGGGCCGCCTGCCGCTCCATCAGCCGTACGAGCTGGGCGCGCGCCCCTGCCGCGCGCGCCCTCGTGTGCCAGGTGACAACGAGGGGCGTGCGCCGTCCCCGCAGCGCGAGCGCCGCGAGCACCCCCGACCGGAGGCCGTGCGCGTGGACCACGTCCGCGCCCGTGCTCGCGGCCCGGATCCGGGCGACGGCCAGGGCGTCCGGGCCGGTGCGCAGTGGCGCGAACGAGGCGCCGCCGACGGCCCCGGCGCCCGTGAAGCCGTACCCTTCGCCCGTGCGCCGCGGTGCGCACACCGTCACCCGCAGCCCGCGCGCCACCAGCCCGGCGGCCAGCGACCGCACGTGCGGTCCGCTGCCGGAACCGCCGCCGCCCAGCACTTGCACGGCGTGCAGGGGTGGGCGCCCGTGCGGCGAGACGGGTGTGCTGCTCACGCGGGTGAAGCTCCTGTTCCGGCGTCGGGCGAGGACGGACGGCGCTGCGGTGCCGCGCCCAAGGATGCCAGCCTCCACCGACATCCCGGCACCACCGTCTCGCGGGTCGGCCGCCTTACCTCGCCCACGCATCCGCGGATTCACTCACATAGGTGATTCTTGGCGGCCGGTCTCACGACCGCGGTGGAATGCGCTACCGGTCGCGTGGCCGCGCGCCGGCCACGCTCACGTACCACCGGCGGAACGGCCTCACGTACCACCGGAACGGCGGCCTCACGCCCCCCGTGGGAGCGGTGCGCGCGCGGCCGCGAGGAGTTCCTCCGCGTGGGCCCGGGCCAGGTGGGAGTCCGACTGGCCCGCCAGCATGCGGGACAGCTCCCGCACCCGGTCCTCCCCCTCCATCGCCTGGACGCCGCTGCGGGTCACCGACCCGTCGTGGGTCTTCTCGACCACCAAGTGGCGGTCGGCGAAGGCGGCCACCTGCGGAAGGTGGGTGACGACCACGACCTGCGCGGTCTGCGCGAGGCGGGCCAGCCGGCGGCCGACCTCGACGGCGGCCTTGCCGCCGATGCCGGCGTCGACCTCGTCGAAGAGGTACGTCGGCACGGGGTCGGAGCCCGCGAAGACCACCTCGACGGCGAGCATCACGCGCGACAGCTCACCGCCGGAGGCGCCCTTGGCGATGGGGCGCGGCTGGGCGCCGGGGTGGGGGGCGAGATAGAGCTCGACCTCGTCGGCACCGTGCGGGCCGTAGGCGACGGGGCGCCCGCCCACCTCGATGCCGTGGTCGGCCTCCGACTCCGCGACCTCGCTCTGCCGGATCGCGAAGGAGACGCGCGCGTGCGGCATCGCCAGCGACGCGAGTTCCCCGGTGACGGCCTCGGCGAACCGCTCGGCCGCCTCCGTCCGCGCGTCGGTCAGCGCCTGCGCGAGCTCACCCAGTTCGGCGCGCAGCGCGTCGCGTTCGGCGGTCAGTTCACCGATGCGGTCGTCGTCGCCCTCCAGCTCGGCGAGGCGGCCCGCGCCCTCCTCCGCCCAGGCCAGGACGCCCGCGATGTCCTCGCCGTACTTCCGCGTCAGGTGCGTCAGGGCCGCCCGCCGCTCCTCGACGGCCGCGAGCCTGCGCGGGTCCGCGTCCAGGTCGGAGGCGTAGCCCGCGAGCTCCCCCGCCACGTCGGACAGCAGGATGCCGATCTCACCGATCCGGTCGGCGAGGCCGGCCAGGGCCGGGTCGTGGGCGCGTACGGCCTCCACCGCCCGCTGCGCGCCCGCGACCAGGGTCGCGGCGTCGATGCCCTCGGGGTCCTCGGGGTTCCCGGCGAGGGCGGCGTGGGCGACGGTGGCGGCGGAGGCGAGGGCCTCTGCGTGACCCAGTCGGGCGGCCTCGGCGGCCAGTTCGGTGTCCTCGCCGGCCAGCGGCTCGACGGCGGCGACCTCGTCCAGGCCGAAGCGCAGCAGGTCCGCCTCCTGCGCCCGCTCGCGGGCCCGGGTGGTCAGCTCGGCCAGCTCGGCGGCGACGGCCCGCAGCCTGCGGTAGGCGCCGGCGTATTTGGCGAGCGGCACGGACACGGCGTCGCCCGCGTACCGGTCGAGCGCCTGCCGCTGCCGGGCGGGTCTGAGCAGCCCCTGCTGGTCGGTCTGCCCGTGCACGGCCACGAGGTCGTCGGCGAGCTCGGCGAGCAGGCCGACGGGCACGCTACGGCCGCCCACATGGGCGCGCGAGCGGCCCTCGGCGGAGAGGGTGCGGCTGATGAGCAGGGTGCCGTCGTCGAGGTCGGCGCCCGCCTCCTCCGCGCGGACGGCCGCGGGCGACCGGCGGTCGACGGTGATCCTCCCCTCGACCACCGCGCTCTTGGCGCCCGTCCGCACCAGCGCGGGGTCGGCCCGCCCGCCGAGCAGCAGACCGAGGCTGGTGACGACCATGGTCTTGCCCGCGCCGGTCTCGCCGGTCACCGCGGTAAAACCGGGCGCCAGCTCGACCACCGCGTCATCGATGACGCCCAAGGACCGGATCCGCATCTCCTCCAACACGGATACGACCATACGAGGTTCCGGGGCCCCCTCGCGACGGCCACCCCCATCGGCCGCCCTGGGGAGAACCCCACCATCGCTCCGGGTGATCCCTCCATGGCCTCCGCGCCCCTTACCGAAGAGGCTTGTCCCGTCACACCGGAACGCGTCCCCCACGAGGTCACGATGAGGTACGAGCCCGTACCCCCCGCATCGCCGCGCTGCTGCTGACGACGGCGGTCGCGCTGACCACCGCCGCCGGTTCCGGGAACGCGCTCGCCCGTGGCCCGGGCGGTGCGGCGCTCGATGGCACGTGGCGCATGGACGGTTACGGCACGGTCGTCACCGTGACGGACGGGGGCCGGAAGCTGCGGACGTACGAGACCACGGCCGTCAGCTGTATGCCCGGCGAGCTGACAGCGACCCGCTCCGACGCCGGCGGCCCGTTCCGGCAGGAGGGCGAGGCGCCCGTCACGGTGACACAGAAGGGGCACGACCGGGCGGAGCTGGCGTTCGGGGACAACGTGGGGCACCGCACGCTGCGCCGGATCGCCGCACTGCCCGCGGACTGCCGCGGCGAGACCGGCCCGGACCCGAAGGCGGACCCGCGGCAGGTCTTCGACACCTACTGGCGGACGTACGCCGAGAACTACCCCTTCTTCGCCGCGCGGCACATCGACTGGAACGCCGTACGCGACCGCTACCGGCCCCGGATCACGGCGACCACCGGCCCGGACGAGCTGTTCTCGGTCCTGTCGGAGATGGTCCGGCCGCTCCACGACGGGCACACCGGCCTGGTCGACCCGCAGCACCCCGAGGGCTATTTCGCCGGGCACCGCGAGGACACCGTCATCCCCGACGAGCAGGAGCGGAACCGCATGGACAAGGCCGCCGCCGAGAGCGTCAAGGCGGCCGGCGGCAAGGACGAACGGTCCTGGGCGGGCGGGAAGATCACCTACGCGGAGCTGCCGGGCCGGATCGGCTTCCTCCGCATCACCACGTTCCTGGGCTACGCGAAGGGCAACAGCTACGAGGCCGACGCGGCCACTCTCGGCAAGGCCCTCGACGAGGTCTTCACCACCGCCCGCACGAACGGCCCGGACGCCCTGCGCGGCCTGGTCCTCGACCTGCGGCTCAACGGCGGCGGCTCGGACCGGCTCTCCCTGGACGTCGCCGAGCGGCTGACCGGGCGGCCGTACACGGCCTACCTCAAGCACGCGCGCGACGACGCCGGCGACCCGCGGAAGTTCACCCCCGCCGAGCCGGTGCGGGCCCTCCCGCACCCGGGGCCCGTCTACACCGGCCCGCTGACCGTCCTCACCAGCCGGCTGACGATGAGCGCGGGCGAGACCCTCACCGAGGCACTGCTCGGGCGGGGCCCGAGGCCGGTGCTCATCGGCGAGAACACGCAGGGCCTCTTCTCCGACCGACTGGAGCGGACCCTCCCCAACGGCTGGCGGTTCTGGCTCCCGAACGAGGAGTTCCTGAACGGCTCGGACCACCGCACGACGTACGACGGGGCGGGCATTCCCCCGGACGTCGCCGCACGACCGGAGACGGCACTGCCGGTGGCTCTGGCGCGGCTGAGTTCCAGCTGAACGCCGGACGGGCCGGTTTTCCAGCCCGTCCGGCGTTTGAGGACAACGCGCGAAGCGTGTTGCGGGGGTCTGGGGGCTTGCCCCCAGTTTCGGGAAGGGGCGGGGCTGGGGAACAAGCCCGCCGCAGGCGACAACGGCGAGCAACCCCCACCCCGTCAATTAATGCGGAGCCCCCCGCCACCCAGCCACCGGCAGCGCGAACTTCGCCACCAACCGGTCCGTGAACGACGCATGGTGCAGCCGAGCCAGCCGCACGGGAACAGCCCCCCGCCGCACCTCCACCCGCGCCCCCGCGGACAGTTCCACCGTCCGCCGCCCGTCACACCACAGCACGCCGTTCGGCGTCTCCGGCTGCACTTCCACGGCGAGCACGGAATCCGGCGCGGTCACCAGCGGCTTGGCGAAGAGGGCGTGGGCGCTGATGGGGACCATCAGCAGGGCCTCGACCTCGGGCCAGACCACCGGGCCGCCGGCGGAGAACGCGTAGGCCGTCGAGCCGGTGGGGGTCGCGCAGACGACGCCGTCGCCGCCGAAGCGGGAGACCGGCCGGCCGTCGACCTCGGTGACGACCTCCAGCAGCCGCTCGCGCGCGGCCTTCTCCACGGAGGCCTCGTTCAGCGCCCAGTCGGTGTGCACGATGTGCCCGTCGGCGCGGACGAGCACGTCGAGGGTCATCCGCTCCTCGACCTCGTACTCCCGGGTCACCACCCGGTCCACGACCTTGTCGAGGTCGTCGCGCTCGGCCTCGGCGAGGAAGCCGACCCGGCCGAGGTTGACGCCCAGCATCGGCACCCCGGAGCGGCGGGCGAACTCCGCGCCCCGCAGCAGCGTGCCGTCGCCGCCGAGCACGATCAGCAGCTCGCAGCCCTCCAGGACGTCCGGCCGGTCCGGCCCGGCCTCGACGAGTTCGGCCGAGGGTGGCAGCGGCAGGTCGGCGGCCTCCTCGGCCAGCACGCGTACGCCGATGCCGCAGCGCAGCAGTCCCTGGACGACGAGTTCGGCGCTGCGGATGGCCGCGGGCCGGCCGGTGTGGGCGAGCAGGAAGACCCTACGGCCGTCGGCCGCCGTCCTCTCCCCCTCGGCCGCCGCCCTGGTCTGTGCGGATACTGCTGTCGATGCTGCTTCTGAAGTGGTCAACGGGGCCCCTCCGCCACTGCACGGTCAACGTCCGCCGGGTCCAGTTCAGGCGCCCCGGCGCGCAGCCACAGAAAGTACTCGACGTTGCCCGAGGGTCCCGGCAGCGGGCTGGCCGTCACGCCCAGCACACCGAGCCCGAGCCCGGCCGCCTGGGCCGCGACCGCGCGGACCGTGTCGGCCCGCAGCTGGGTGCTGCGCACGACGCCGCCGCTGCCGAGCCGCTCCTTGCCGACCTCGAACTGCGGCTTGACCATGAGGACGAGGTCCGCGTCGGGGGCGGAGCAGCGCACGAGCGCGGGCAGCACGAGGCCGAGGGGGATGAAGGACAGGTCGCCGACGACGAGGTCGGCGGGCTCGCCGTCGATCTGCTCCAGCGTCAGCTCGCGGACGTTGGTGCGGTCCTTCACGGTGACGCGCTCGTCGCTCTGGAGCGACCAGGCGAGCTGGCCGTAGCCGACGTCGACGGCGACGACGTGGGCGGCGCCCGCGCGCAGCAGGACGTCGGTGAAGCCGCCGGTGGAGGCGCCGGCGTCGAGCGCGCGGCGGCCCTCGACCTTCAGCCCGCGGGGGACGAAGGCGGCGAGGGCGCCGGCGAGCTTGTGGCCGCCGCGGGAGACGTAGTCCGGGTCGTTCTCGTCGTTCGTGACGACGACGGCGGCGCTGATCTCCACCTGCGTGGCCGCCTTGGTCGCGGTCGCACCGCCGACGGTCACCCGGCCCGCCGCGATGAGCTGGCTCGCATGCTCGCGGGAGCGGGCGAGTTTCCGGCGCACCAGCTCGGCGTCGAGTCGGCTGCGGCGCGGGCGGGTCACTGCCACGGGTGGTTCAGCTCCTGTTGTCGTGCGAAGCGGGCGCGCCGGAGGGCGCCGTCGGCCCGGGGTGCCGGTCGAGCGCGGTGAGCGCGTCGCGCAGGCCCCGGTGTACATCCTCGTACACCTCCAGGTGACCGGTCGCGGCGAGGTGGTCGGCGTCGGCCAGCCGGACCAGCAGGCCGTCGACGGCGGGGTCGCCGGTGGGGGCGCGGTCGACACCGAGCGGGAGGGGCCCGCCCTCCCGCTCGTCCTGCGGTGCGCCGGTCATCGGGTCGGTCATGTCCCCGACGCTACCCCGTCCCGGCGCCTGACCGGCGTACGCGATCCTCTGGGGTAGCGTCCCTCTCCATGGCGACCATCGAGGAGTGCCGGGAGGCACTCGACCGGCTGGCGGGGAATCTCGCGGGGGCGAGCGGCGACCTGCGGGACGCCGCCGCGCCCGACCGCTCGCTCAGCTGCCACCTCTCCGATCTCGACGTCACCTTCACGGGCCACCTCGCGGGCGGTCACATCCAGGACGTGCGGACCCAGCCGGGCACTCCCGAGCGGCGGGCGGAGATCGCTCTGACGATGTCGGGCGACGACCTGGTGGCCCTGGTCGACGGTCGGCTGAACTTCGCGAAGGCGTGGGCCGCGGGCCGGGTCAGGGTGCAGGCGAGCCTCCGGGACGTCCTTCGGTTGCGGTCCTTGCTTTAGCCTCCGGCGGACCTTGTCCGTTGGGGGGCCACCCGGACTCCGCCACAAGATCCGCCTACACCCTGGCGGGCACGCGCCGCCGCCGCGCCGCCGGGACGACCAAGGGTGTGCCCGTCTCGGGGTCGTCGATGACCTGGCAGCGCAGCCCGAAGACCTTCTCGACCAGCTCGGCCGTCACGACCTCCCGCGGCTCGCCCTCGGCGACGACCCGCCCGTCGCGCATGGCGATGAGGTGGGTGGCGTAGCGGGCGGCGTGGTTGAGGTCGTGGAGGACGGCGACGAGGGTGCGGCCCTGCTCCTCGTGCAGCTGGGCGCACAGGTCGAGGACGTCGATCTGGTGCTGGATGTCGAGGTAGGTGGTCGGCTCGTCCAGGAGCAGCAGCGGGGTCTGCTGGGCGAGGGCCATGGCGATCCAGACGCGCTGGCGCTGGCCGCCGGAGAGCTCGTCGACGTGGCGGTCGGCGAGGCCGTCGACGCCGGTCGCGGTCATCGACTCCACGACGATCCGCTCGTCCTCCCGCGACCACTGCCGCAGCAGCCCCTGGTGCGGGTAGCGGCCGCGGGCGACGAGGTCGGCGACGGTGATCCCGTCCGGGGCGACGGAGGACTGCGGGAGCAGCCCGAGCGTGCGGGCGACCTGCTTGGCGGGGTACGAGTCGATGGCCGCGCCGTCGAGCAGCACGGCTCCGGAGGCGGGCTTGAGCATGCGGGAGAGGGCCCGCAGGAGGGTGGACTTGCCGCAGGCGTTGGGCCCGACGATCACGGTGAAGGAGCGGTCGGGGACGGCGACGGAGAGGTTCTCCGCGATGACCCGCTGGTCGTAGGCGAGGGTCACGGACTCGGCGGTCAGCCGGGGCTCCCCTGTCGCTTCGGCCGTCGACCGCACGGCGGCCTCGCGTACGTCGCTCACGGTGGTCTCTCCTTGTTCGTTCGTCTTGTGCGGCGTGTGCGGCGTCATATCCGGCCGGCCTTGCGCTCGGTGAAGAGCAGCCACAGCAGATAGCAGCCGCCGAGCATGCCGGTCACCGCGCCGACGGGCAGCTGGTCGGCCCCGAAGAGCCGTTGCGACGCCCAGTCGGCGGTGATGAGCAGGACGGCGCCCATGCACGCGGAGGCGGGCAGGTTGGGGCCCGGCGCCCGGGTCAGCCGCCGGGCGAGCTGCGGGGCGGCGAGGGCGACGAAGCTGACGGGTCCGGCCGCGGCGGTCGCGGCGGCGGTCAGCAGGACGGCGGCGCCCATCACGACGATCCGGACGCGCTCGGCCCGTACGCCCAGCGCGTACGCCGCGTCGTCGCCCATCTCCAGCATCCGCAGGGCGCGGCCGTGGCCGATGACGACGGGGAAGAGCACGGCCGCCACGCAGAGCAGGGGCCATACCTGGCTCCAGTCGCGGCCGTTGAGCGAGCCGACCATCCAGACCAGCGAGCGGGTCGCGTCGACGAGGTCGGCCCGGGTCATCAGGTAGTCGCGGACACCGGTGAGCACGGCGGCCGCGCCGATGCCCACGAGGACGAGGCGGTAGCCGTGGACGCCCTTCTTCCACGCCAGCAGGTAGACGGCGACGCCGGTGAGGAGCCCGCCGGCCACGGCTCCGGCCGCGACGGCGAAGGGTTCGCCGTGGAAGAGGATGATGACGACGAGCGCCCCGGCCGCCGAGCCCTGGCCGAAACCGATCACGTCGGGGCTGCCCAGCGGATTGCGGGAGACCGACTGGAACACCGCGCCCGCCAGGCCCAGGCAGGCGCCGACGAGCAGCCCGACGAGCACGCGCGGCAGCCGCACGTCCTGGACGATGAACTCCTGCGCGGTCGTGCCGCCGCCGGCGAGGGTGCGTACGACCTCGGCCGGTGCCATCGGGAAGTCGCCGGTGCCGATGAGGGCGACGGCGGCGGCCGCGGCGAGGAGGAGGAGCGCCGCGACGACGAGGACGGCGCGGGTGTCCACGCGCAGCGAGAGCCCGCCGCGGGTGCGGAGCACCTTGGGCCCGGCCGATCGCGTCCGCCGGGGCGTGGGGGGTGACGACACACTCACTGCTGGACCACCCTCCGGCGGCGTACGAGGTGGATGAAGACGGGCCCGCCGATCAGCGCGGTGACGATGCCGACCTGGAGTTCGCCGGGCCGGGTGACGACCCGTCCGAGCACGTCGGCGCCGAGCAGCAGCACGGGTGCGAGGACGGTCGCGTACGGCAGGATCCAGCGCAGGTCCGGGCCGGTGACGGCGCGGACCAGGTGCGGGACGATCAGGCCGACGAAGACGATCGGCCCGCAGGCGGCGGTCGCCGCGCCGCACAGCAGAGTGACGGCGGCCATGGCCAGGACGCGGGTGAGCGTGGGCCGGGAGCCGAGCGCGAGTGCGGTGTCGTCGCCGAGCGCCATGGCGTTGAGCGGCCGGGCGAGCGCGAGGGCGAGCACGACGCCGAGGCCGATGAAGGGCGCGATCCGGCCGACGGTGCCCATGTCGGCGGAGGCGAGCGAGCCGACGGTCCAGAAGCGCATCCGGTCGAGCGCGGCGGAGTCCATCAGCTGGACGGAATAGACGTAGCCGTACAGCGCGTACGTGACGGCCGTGCCCGCGAGCGCGAGGCGCACCGGGGTCGCGTTGCGGCTGCCGCCGAGGAAGTGGACGGCCACGGCGACGACGGCCGCGCCGAGGAAGGCGAACCACATGTAGCCGCTGATCGTGCCGATGCCCAGGAAGCTGATGGCGGAGACGACGGCGGCCGCGGCCCCGGCGTTGACGCCGAGGATGCCGGGTTCGGCGAGCGGGTTGCGGGTGAGCGCCTGCATCACCGCGCCCGCGAGTCCGAGCGCGGCGCCGACCAGGATGCCCAGGAGGGTGCGGGGCAGGCGCACTTCGCGGACGACCACGGCGTCGGCACCCGACGCGGAGTGGAAGAGCGCGTCCCACACCTGATCGGGGGGGATCTGTCTGGCGCCGACGGCGACGCTCGCTACGGCGACCAGGAGCAGGGCTCCCAGCGCGGTGAACAGACCTGCCGCGCGGGCCGCGTTGCGGCCGGGCGGCGCGGGCCGGGGCGGGGCCGCCGGGGATTCGGGGAGACTGTCGACCAACACCAGGTTAGGTTAGCCTACCCTGACACTGTCCCGTCGAGTGAGTACCGAGAGAAGCGCATCCATGAGCACCCCCCGCATCCCAGGCATCAGTTCCCTGTCCCGTCGCGGCCTCCTGACGGCGGGTGGCGTACTCGGCGCCGGCGCCCTCCTCAGCGCCTGCGGGAGCGGGAAATCCTCGGGAGGCTCGGACTCCGGCTCCTCCGGCGGCTCCTGGACCTTCAAGGACGACCGCGGCGAGACGGCCAAGGCGGGCAGGACGCCCAAGAAGGTCGTCGCCTTCACCGGCTCCGCCGCGGCCCTCCACGACTTCGGCTTCGACTGCGCGGGCGTCTTCGGCCCCACCAAGCTCAAGGACGGCAAGCCCGACCCCCAGGCCGGCGACCTCGACGTCGACAAGGTGACGGTCCTCGGCAACACCTGGGGCGAGTTCAACGTCGAGAAGTACGCCGCCATGGGCCCCGAACTGCTCGTCACCAACATGATCCAGGGTCAGGACCTCTGGTACGTCCCCGACGACAGCAAGAAGAAGATCCTCGGCCTCGCCCCCTGCGTCGGCATCAGCACCTCCAAGAAGTCGCTCACCGACGTCATCGGGCGCTACGCCGAGCTCGCCGAGTCCCTCGGCGCCGACCTCCGGGCGAAGCGCGTCGCCGACGCCAAGCAGCGCTTCGAGAAGGCGTCCGAGACCCTCCGCAAGGCCGCCCGCGACAACAAGGGCCTCAAGGTCCTCGCCGCCTCCGGCGCCGCCGACATGCTCTACGTCTCCGACCCGGCCGTCTACGCCGACCTCACCTACTTCAAGCAGCTCGGCGTCGAGATCGTCGTCCCCGACAAGGTCACCGGCGGCTTCTTCGAGAGCCTCAGCTGGGAGAACGCCGGCAAGTACGCCGCCGACCTG
Organism: Streptomyces sp. NPDC051173; assembly: GCF_040689515.1. Lineage (NCBI taxonomy): Bacteria > Bacillati > Actinomycetota > Actinomycetes > Kitasatosporales > Streptomycetaceae > Streptomyces > Streptomyces sp. NPDC051173. Next base: position 6,119 of record NZ_JBFBBD010000065.1, on the reverse strand, counting down.
ATCCTCCTCGACAACCGCACCGCCACGCTCCAGCCCAAGGACCTCGCCGCCAAGCCCACCTGGGCGGGCCTGCCCGCGGTCAAGGCGGGCCAGATCACCCCCTGGCTCAGCGAACCGCGCTACTCCCACGCCGGCTGCGCCCCGCTCGTCGAGAGCCTCGCCGCCGCGGTCGAGAAGGCCAAGAAGGTCAGCTGACGGCCCCTCACGCCGGCCACCACCGGCCACCGTGTCCGTCGCGCCCGCCGAAAGGATCACGCCCCGCATGACCATCACCGCCACCGCCACCGCCACCCCGTTCCGCTTCTTCGACCTGCGCGTCCTGCGGGCGGTACGGGTCAGCCCCGCCATGATCCGCGTCACCTTCGGCGGGGACGACCTCGCCACCGCCGTCAGCGGCGGCCGCGACCAGCGCTTCAAGCTGTTCCTGCCGCAGCCCGGCCAGGACACCCCCGTCCTCCCCGAGGACCTCGGCGAGGGCTGGTACGCGCAATGGCGCGCCCAGGACCCGGCCGTACGCGCCGTCATGCGCTCGTACACCGTCCGCGACCTGCGCGAGGACCCCGCCGAGCTCGACGTCGACTTCGCCGTCCACGGCGACGCGAACGGCCACGGCGGGCCCGCCACGAACTGGGCGCAGGCCGCCCGCCCCGGTGACCGCGTCGCCGTCCTCGGCCCCGTCGTCGAGGACAACGGCGGCGTCGACTTCCAGCCACCGGCCGGCACCGACTGGACCCTCGTCACCGCCGACGAGACCGCCCTGCCCGCCGTCGCCGGCATCCTCACCTGGCTGCCCGCGGGCACCCGGGCGAAGGTCTGGATCGAGGTGCCGCACGCCGACGACGTCCAGGACCTGCCGACCGCCGCCTCGGCGGAGATCACCTGGCTCGTACGGAGCCCCGGCCACGCGAGCCCGCTGGTCGACGCGGTGCGCGCGGCGGAGCTGCCCACCGGCACCCCGTACTCCTGGATCGCCGGCGAGGCCGGCATGGTCCGCACCCTCCGCCGCCACCTGGTCGGCGAACGCGGCTTCGACCGCCGCGCGGTGAGCTTCACCGGCTACTGGCGCCGGGGCGCGTCGGAGGAGGACCTCCTGGCGGAGCTCTCCTGAGACCGAGGACGCCGACGGGCCCCCGCCCTGCCGCCAGGGTGGGGGCCCGCGCACGTCCCGGACCAAACGCGGCCGGGGGGTCAGAACCCCAGCCGCGCCAGCGCCTTCCCCGCGTCCAGCTCGCACCGCCCGGACCCCGCCGCCGACCAGGCGGCCCCGCACAGCGCCCGCAGCCCGTCGACCGGCTCACCCGAACCCGTCAGGGCCAGCTCCCCGTCCTCCGCCGAGGCCGTCCACCCGCCGCACCGGAAGTCGTCGCCGACCGGCGGCTGCGCCTGGAGCAGCCCCCGCAGGTCCTCCGCCACATACGTCGGCCGGTGCTCCGGCGGCGCGGCGAGCAGCTGCGCGGCCGTGGTCACCCCGGTCAGGACGAGCAGCGAGTCCACGCCGCCCACGTACGCGCCCTCGATGTCCGTGTCGAGCCGGTCACCGACGACCAGCGGCCGCTCCGCGCCCGTGCGCAGCACCGTCTCCCGGTGCATCGGCGGCAGCGGCTTCCCCGCCACCTGCGGCTCCGCGCCCGTCGCGATCCGCACGACCTGCACGGCCGCGCCGTTGCCGGGCGCGATCCCCCGGGCGCTGGGAATCGTCAGGTCCGTGTTGGAGGCGAACCACGGCACGCCCCGCGCCACCGCGTACGACGCCTCCGCCAGCCGCGACCACGGCATGTCCGGCCCGCCGTAGCCCTGCGCCACCGCGGCCGGGTCATCGTCCGCCGAGTCCACCGGCACCAGCCCGCGCTCCTCCAGCGCGACCCGCAGCCCCTCCGTCCCGATCACCAACACCCGTGAGCCGGACGGGATCTGATCGGCGATCAGCCGCGCCACGGCCTGCGCCGAGGTGATCACGTCGGAGGGCTCGGCGGGCACACCGAGCTCCGTCAGGTGCGCGGCGACCGTCTCCGGCGTACGCGCCGCGTTGTTCGTCACGTAGGCGAGGTGCATCCCGCCGTCCCGCGCCGTCCCCAGCGACTCGACGGCGTACGCGATGGCCTCGCCGCCCGCGTACACCACGCCGTCGAGGTCCAGCAGCGCCGTGTCGTAGGCCGCGCTCAGCGGCTCGCGGCTGCCGTCGGGCCGGATCCTGACGGTCTGGTTCATCGTGAACTCACTCCTTGTGCTGTACGTCTCTTCCCCGATCATTGCTCATCCGGCCATGAGACATAACATTTCCCAATGAGCACTCCAGGCCGGACAGCGGATACAAGGCAGGGTCTCGAACTCGCGCCGTTCCGAGGGCTGCGCTATGTCCCGGAAAGGGTCGGCAGCCTCGCCGCCGTGACGTCACCACCGTACGACGTCGTCGTACGGCCCGACGGCCTGCGCCACCTGGAGACCGCGGACCCCCACAACATCGTCCGCCTCATCCTCCCCCAGGCCGCCACGGCCGCGGACCGGCACCGGCAGGCCGCGGAAACGTTGCGCCGCTGGCAGGACGAGCGGATCCTCGCCGCCGACCCCGAGCCCGCGCTCTACGTCTACGAGCAGCGGGGCGACGGCATACTGCAGCGCGGCCTCATCGGAGCCCTGCGCCTCAGCCCCCGCGAGGAGGGCGTCGTGCTCCCCCACGAGGACGTGATGCCGCACATCGTCGAGGACCGCGCGGCCCTGATGCGCGGCACGGGCGCCAACCTGGAGCCGCTGCTCTTCTCCTACCGCGGGAACGACAGCGAGGGCGGCGCGGCGGGCGTCATCGAGCGGGTGACCCGTACCGCTCCCCTGCTGTCCACCACCACCGACGACGGCTACGCCCACCGGCTGTGGTCCATCACCGACCCGGACGACCTGGGCCGCGTCGGCGAGGACCTGTCCCGGCAGCAGGCCCTCATCGCCGACGGCCACCACCGCTGGGCCACCTACCTCCGGCTGCGCGCCGAGCAACCCGCCGACAGCCCCTGGGACTTCGGCCTGGTCCTCCTCGTCGACACCGCCCGCTACCCCCTGCGCGTACGGGCCATCCACCGCCTGCTGCACAACCTGCCGGTCGCCGAGGCACTCGCCGCCGTCGGCACCGCCTTCCGCGTACGCACCCTCGAAGGCTCCCTGCCGGAGGCCCTGGACGCGCTCGCCGAGGCGGCGGGCAAGGACGGCAACGCCTTCGTGCTCGCCGGCGACGGCCGCTTCCACCTCCTCGACAACCCCGACCCCGCCCTCCTCGCCCGCACGGTCCCCACCGACCGCCCGGAGGCCTGGCGCACACTCGACGCGACCGTCCTGCACTCGGTCCTCCTGGAACACATCTGGCACGTCCCGGACGACCCCGAGCACATCGGCTACATCCACGAGACGGCAGCCGCCGTCAAACAAGCCGAACGCCACGGCGGCACGGCGGTCCTGATGCACCCGGTCTGCGAGGACGTCGTACGCGAGTTGGCGGAACAGGGCGTCACCATGCCCCGCAAATCCACCTCGTTCGGTCCCAAGCCGGCCACGGGCCTGGTGCTGCGGAGCCTGGCGCTGAGCTGACACCGCCCGGCCGACGCCCGGAACGCCGAAGGGCGGAACCCCCGGTGGGGGTCCCGCCCTTCGGCGTTCGCGTCAACGCGTGAGCGGTCAGCTCTTGTCGTCGGACGGCTTGTCCTCGGCCGTCTTCTCCGCAGCGGGCTTCTCCGCGGCCGGCTCGGGGGCCTCGGTGGGCTCCTCGGGCATCACGGGCTCCACGAACTGCGGGGCCGCGGCCGGGGTTTCGGCGGGCTGCTCCGGCTCCGCGGCGGGGGCCTCGGCGGTCTCGGTCTCGGTCACGGCCGTGCCGGCCGCCGGGGTCTCCTCGTCCTCGTCCGCCTCGACGAGGGCGTCCGTGAACTCCACGCCGTCCAGCTCCGCGAGCCGGTCGGAGGCGTCCGTCATGCCGCCCTGGTCCGCCTCGAGGGCCTTGGCGAACCACTCGCGGGCCTCGTCCTCGCGACCCACGGCGAGCAGCGCGTCGGCGTAGGCGTAGCGCAGGCGGGCGGTCCACGGCTGGATCGAGCTGGACGCGAGCTCGGGGCTCTGCAGGGTCACGACCGCAGCGTCCGCCTGGCCCATGTCCTTGCGGGCACCGGCGGCGACGAGGCGCATCTCGACCTGGCCGGCCTTGTCCAGCTTGTGCACCTCGGGCTCGCCGGCCATGGCCAGCGCACGCTCCGGACGGCCCATGCCGCGCTCGCAGTCGGCCATCACGGGCCACAGCTCGACGGAGCCGGTCATACGGCGCGCGGCGCGGAACTCGGCCAGCGCCTCGGTGTACTTGCCCGTGCCGTACGCGGCGAAGCCGGCGGCCTCACGCACGGCGGCGACGCGGGACGCGAGGCGCAGGGCGATCCGGGAGTAGGCGTACGCCTGCTCCGGGTCCTCGTCCAGCAGGTTCGCCACCATGACGAGGTTGCGCGCGACCTCCTCGGCAAGGCCCTTCGGCAGGCTCATGAGCTCCTGCTTGACGTCCTTGTCGATCTCGTCGCCGGTCACGTCGTCGGGGATCGGCAGACGCTTCACGGGCTCGCGGTCACGGTCCCGGTCGTCGCGCCGGTCGTCACGGCGGCCGTACCCACCGGAGCGCTCGTCGCGCCCACCGCGGTAGCCGCCGCCACCCTGCCGGTCGTCACGACGCCCATAGCCGCCACCGCCCGGACGACCACCACGGTCATCGCGGCCACCACGGTAGCCACCGCGGTCGTCATCACGACGCGGGCCGCGGTCATCGTCGCGGCGGGGGCCACGGTCGTCGCGGCGGAACGACGGACGGTCGTCACGACGCTCGTCACGACGGAAACCACCACGCTCGTCATCACGACGCGGAGCGCGGTCGTCACGGCGGTCGTCGCGGCGGAAACCACCGCGGTCGTCGTCACGACGGGGCGCACGGTCGTCGCGACGGAACGACGGACGGTCATCGCGGCGGTCGTCGCGGCGGAAACCGCCACGGTCGTCGTCACGACGGGGCGCACGGTCATCGTCACGGCGCGGAGCACGGTCGTCACGGCGGAACGACGGACGGTCGTCACGGCGCTCGTCACGACGGAAACCACCGCGGTCGTCATCACGACGGGGCGCACGGTCGTCGTCGCGGCGGAAGGAGGGGCGGTCGTCGCGGCGGAAGCCACCGCCCGCGGGACGGCCACCACGGTCGTCACGCCCACCGCGGAAACCCCCACGGTCGTCGTCACGACGCGGACCGCGGTCGTCATCGCGGCGCGGAGCGCGGTCGTCACGACGGAAGGACGGACGGTCATCGCGGCGCTCGTCACGACGGAAACCACCGCGGTCGTCGTCACGACGGGGCGCACGGTCATCGTCACGGCGCGGAGCACGGTCGTCACGGCGGAACGACGGACGGTCGTCACGACGCTCATCGCGACGGAAACCACCACGCTCGTCATCACGACGCGGGCCGCGCTCGTCATCGCGGCGCGGAGCGCGGTCGTCACGACGGAAGGACGGACGGTCATCGCGGCGCTCGTCACGACGGAAACCACCGCGGTCGTCATCACGACGGGGCGCACGGTCATCGCGCGGGAAGGAGGGGCGGTCGTCGCGGCGGAAGCCACCGCCCGCGGGACGGCCACCACGGTCGTCACGCCCACCGCGGAAACCCCCACGGTCGTCGTCACGACGCGGACCGCGCGGGCGGTCGTTGCCACCACGGTCGTCGCGACGGAAGCCACCGCCGCTGGGACGTCCACCACGGTCGCCCTCACTGCGCGGACCGCCTCGGTCGTCGCCACCACGGTCGTCACGCCGGTACGCCGGCCGGTCGTCGCGGCGGAAACCGCCCCGGTCGCTGCCCGATCGGTCGTCGGGAGAGTTGGTGGACATCGACGTGACTCCTGTCTTCGGGTACCGCAGTCATTCTCGCGCAACCGATCGACCGGCGCGCTTCGGAAAAAACAAAAAGGACCATTGGTCCCAGCGTGAACGCTGGGACCAATGGTCCTTGAAATATTGTTCGGCGGCGTCCTACTCTCCCACACGGTCCCCCATGCAGTACCATCGGCGCTGAAAGGCTTAGCTTCCGGGTTCGGAATGTAACCGGGCGT
>NZ_JBFBBD010000064.1:0-39471 GCF_040689515.1 Streptomyces sp. NPDC051173 | reverse complement strand
GCACGCTCGGGGGACGCGGCCGGGGCCCACGCGGCCGCCCAGTCGCTGCGTGACCTGTGGGATGCCGACCAGGCCTCGCTGCAGCCGCTGGACCAAACCGGCTGGACCTCCATCGACGCCCAGATGGACCAAGTGCTCAAGACCTTCGGCATCGACCACCCGAACCCGCCGATGTCGCCGACGCAGCAGGAGAACGAACTGAAAGCCCTCCTGGCGGACCTGGGCTGACACAGCGCACAGCACCCGGCCGGCCCACCCGGCCGACGGACTCAGCGTGCCGGGCTGCGCCGAGAGCCGCGCCGCCTCGGCACACGCCGGCGGACCGCGGACAGCGCAGGCGGCCGGAGCCGCCTGTAGCAGCCCGGGCATGTCCGCAGACTCCCGTGGGGCGGTCGAAGCCGGCATCGGGCCATGACGCATCGACCAACCGGCTCTATTCGGACTGCGGCCACGGCCAGCCGAGCTGGAGGAAGAGGCCAAGGCGGTCGCTGACCGCACGGATCTCGGTGATCTTCCCCTCGGCCAGGGTGAAGATCCAGATCGCCTCGTTCGCAAAGCTCCGGCCGGTCGGCTCGGGCATTCGCGGATGCGTACCGACGTGTGCGCCATGCTGAGTGACCCAGGCCACCACCCGGTCACCCTCGCCGATCAGCTCGTCCACGCGGACGGTGAGCGGGTCGAACGCAACCACCTGCTGGCGCAGGCCCTCGAACGCGGCGCCCGGCTCGTCGGCCTCTCCATGGATGATCTTGTTGTGGTCCACGACGTCGCGGGCCATGAACCGGGGAAGGTCCTCCAGCCTGCGGTCACCGACCGCCTCGAAGAAGCCCAGCACTGCCTTCTTATTACCATCCACCACCGTGGCCGCACCCCCATCTGATCGCTTGTCAGCCGCCGTGAGCCTAACCTGCGATTCACGCCCCCACTCCATAGGGCCCCGGCCCGTTGTCGCACCCCAACGAGTGGCCGTAAACAGCGCTTTCGCAAGAGGCCCCAGCCGCGGTGCGGTCACGAGGAGACGGATCCCGCCCAGTGGGCGCACGATACAACCACCTATTGCGGGGCATCTCATGAACAGCGTCGACCCCAAGGACGTCGTGCAGCGCTACTTCGAGGCGCTGGCGGCCGGGAGTCGGATGTGGTCCGGGAGTCGTGGGCGGAGGACGGGAGTTGCTGGTACGCCGGTGATCTGCCGATCTCGGGGACCTGGCAGGGGCGGGACCAGGTGATCGACGGGTTCCTGGCGACCGCCTTCGCCCACCTCGACCCCGAGCGGGAGATCGGCGTGCGGGTCACCAATGTCTTCGGCGAGGGCGAGCAGGTCTTCGTCGAGTGGGACTCCTGGGCGACCGGGAGGACCGGCAGGGCGTACGACCAGAAGAACAGCGCCGTCTTCGTCGTACGCGACGGGCGGATCGTGACCATGAGGGAGTACGCGGACACCCAGCACTGGGAGCGCGCCCTGGTCGCGGATCCGCGCTGAGAGCGGGCCCGCGCACGTCCGGGGCGCGGGCTCGTCACTCGCCGTACGGGCGCCACCGCGCGGCCTGGCGTACGGAAGCGCGGGCACCCCACCACCAGGTCGCCACCGCCAGCACGGCCAGCGCTCCCGCCGCGCTCAGCGCCATGGGGACGGAGAGCCGCATCCCCTTGTCGGGGTCTTCCTCCGGAACCGCCGGCCAGTACGCCACCACGAGGCTCACCAGGACGGCGCCGAGGAGAGGCATCAGCAGGGACCAGACCGCTGTCGAGTAGAAGACCCGGCGCCTGCCGGCGAGCACGCTGAGCGGGGCGACGGTCCGGCTGAATCGCACGAACTCCGCCAGATGGGAAAGCGCCACGGCGAGAGCGAGAATGTCCGACGCCGGAACGGGCCACCGCCAGCGAGGCGGTCGGTAGAGTCGACCGGTGACTGCCACCCCCCGACCGCGCGCGACGGCCTCGACCCGTACCTGGCGGCCCGCAACAGAGATGGAGCGGGCCCTGCACGAGGCGGTCATGGACGACGACCGGATCGGCTATCTGCGTGTCCTCGCGACGGCGGATCTCTTCCATTACGTCCCGAAGGAGCACAAGGACGGCGGCGGCAACGCGTACGTCCCCGCCGACGACAGCCAGGGAATCTGGTGCCTCGTCATGCGGACCGCGGGCGAACGGCTGCCCCGGCGCGCGCGGTTCGTCGTCTCCCGGACCTCGCTGGCGGAGCTGGCGGAGACCTGGCCCGGCCGTCGCTACTCCTTGCACGTGAACCCGGGCACGCCGGCCTTCATGCGCCTGACCACGGGCGCACTTGACCGGCGCCGGTGGAGAAGGATCGTGCGGGAGGAGACCGCGGGGCTCCCCACCGGCACCCGCCCCACCCGCCTGCTCACCACCGCCGCGGGCCCGCGCACGGGCCCGCTCGCCCACGCGCTGGCCTGTGGGGGGCATCTGTCCGTCGCCAATGGCGTGCTGTGGAACGAAGTGGGCGACGTCTACGACGACTACGGCCGGGACGTGGGCCTCCTGCGGGAGGCGTGGGGCACCGCCACCGCCCAGGACTGGCAGGAGCAGATGGACGCACTGCTGGCCGGGCGCAACAGCCCGGCGGAGCCCGAATTCGCGCTCGACATCCGCCAGGAGCTCGCCCGGGCGAGCACCGGCGCGGTCGACGCGGACCTCTGGCGTCGCGCCTGCACCGCCGTACTCATCGACATGGAGGCGGCGGCCGAGGCGGACGCGGTGGTCCAGGAGTTGATCGGCCGCATCCTGCGCTACGAGTCCCGGTTCCGCGCCGACGGGCTCCTGCCCCCGGACGGCTTCGTCCGCAGCGCCGTCGGCTACGACTACGGCCGAGCGGTCAGCTTCGCCCGCTGGGGCCTGAGCGCCCGCCTCTGCCCCGCGGAGGCGGCGAAGGCGTCGATCCTGCGCGCGGGCGAACTGTGCCGGAAGGCGTACGGATCCTGGGAGGACTTCTCCGCGGGATACGCGCTGGGGCGCGTCCTGCGGTTCGACACCGAGGAATTCGGCCCCTGGTACACCAAGGTGCTCGAACCGCACCGCGTGCTGACGTCGGAGCCGGGGAGTCCTTGGCGGACGATTCCTTGGCGGATGCCTTCCACGGTCTGAGCGTTCGGCCACGCGCGACGGCCTCGACCCGCGCCGCATCGCTCGGGGGCAGGCCCCCTGCCCGCCCCCCGTTCCGGCCGAAGCCTCGGTCATTCGAACTCGATGAAGTCCTCCAAGGCTGCACGCAACCAGTCGTAAAAGGTGGCGAACTCACGCCGGTTCTCGCGGCCGGGCGTCGTGAAGTCGTGAATAACCCGGACCGTCCCGGTCTCAAGGTCCCAGCAGACGACGTCGTCGTTGTCCTCACGTCGCGCGAAAGGCATCAGTCGACGCTCCGGGAAACGCTCACGGAGCCCGGACATCCGGACGCGAAGACTCTTGCCTTCCAGGAGCCACCAAGGATCGAGGCCGACCAAACCGGACTCAATCGCCCGAAGGAATCCTTCCGGGTATGAAAACCCTTCGGGGAGCTCTCCCTGGGAAAGAACGTCCATCTCGCTCAGTCTCCTCTCCAGCCCGTAATGTCCGAGCCCATTGGGTATGTATTCCGGTAGCCCGCACTCTGCTTGCCGATTCTAGCCGTCACAGCCTCTCCCCAGGTGACGGGCGTCGCCTTCTTCGTCTTGAACCTTTCACTCTCGATAACCTCCGGAGGGAGCGGATCGTCATAGTTGCGAACTCTTGCCTGGATAGAGGTATCGGTGTAACGGGCCGCAAGAACACGAGTGTTATCGAGTGAAGTCAATCTTCCGTCCGGCATGCGCACCACGTCGATCGGGTCACCCTTCCATCCCTTCTCACGCATGCTGTCGATGATTTCGTCGGCTTCGGTGACGGAGTTCTGACTGAAGCGCACCTCCGATGCCGACAATTCCGCCACCGGGCATGGAGCAAGCCCTAGCGGGTCGGCGAAGGAATGCGAATTCGCCACATACGCATGGTGATTGGGGGAAGGAGCAAGACCCAGCGGGTCGGCGGACGCATACCGCCCGACCTCCGGGTCGTAGTAGCGGAAATAGTTGTAGTTCAGGCCCGATTCCGGGTCGTGGTACTGGCCCGGGAAGCGGAGAGGGCAGGTGATTTTCTCGTAGGGAGGGGTCGGGAGGTCCGTGCCCCAGAGGGTCGCCCGGTGTTGCCAGGCGAGTTCGCCCGACGGTGTCACCAGCTCCGTCGGCGCGCCCACCGCGTCCGTCACCACCGCGTGGAAGCGGGTGACCGGCGGCGCGTCCTCGAAGGCTTCGACCATGGACTTGCCCGCCGCGCGGATCAGGGGGCGGTGGTCCGTCTGGGTCAGGGGGCGGTGCGTGCCCGGGGCGTAGTCCCAGGTGGTGACCGTGCCGTCGGGGGAGGTCTGTTCGGCCAGTCTCGTGCCGTCCCACGAGAAGAGAGTCTCTTCCGACTCCGTCTCTGAATCCGAATCCGAATCCCGCCGCTTCGATATTCGGCGTCCCAGCGGGTCGTACGCGTAATGCCAGCGTTCCCCCTCCGGCGTCACCATCTCCGTCAGGCGGTCTTCCGCGTTCCAGGAGTACGTCCACGTGTGCGTCCGGCCGTTCAGGAGCCGGCGCGCCTTGCGGATCAGGCGGCCCTGCGCGTCGTGTTCGTACGTCGTGCGGCCCGCGCGCCGGATGAGGGTGCCCTCGAATTCGCGGGCGCCGGGCGCGGGATGGGCCGGGGCCTTGGCGTAGGTGAGGTTGCCCGCCGCGTCGTACGCGTACGTCTCCCGCCAGCCGTGCGCGCTCACCGAGGTGACGCGGCCGGTCGGGGACATGTCGAAGCGCCTCGTGCCGGAGGTCAGTTCGCGGATCTCGGCGAGGTGGCCGTCCTCGCGGTAGGCGTAGGCACGGTGCTGGAGGAGGCGGTCGGCAGCGCCGCTGACCACCTGTGTCGTCAGGCGGTCGGCCGCGTCCCATTCCTGGGTGAGCACCGCCGCCCCGCCCAGGCGGCGCTCCGTCTCGCGTCCCGCCGCGTCGTACGCGAAGGTCAGCGTCCCGGCGTCGCCCCGCAGTTCGACGGGCCGGCCGGTAGCGTCGTACGTCCACTCGGAGGCGAGGCCGGAAGGGGTCACCCGGCGGAGAAGGCGTCCGGCGGCGTCGTAAAGACGGCTCGTCGTACGGCCGTTGACCGTCTCCGAGAGCACGCGGCCGAGCGCGTCCCGCTCGTAGACGATCTCCGCGTCCGCGTTCACCGTGCGGAGCAGACGGCCCGACGCGTCGTACGCGAAGACCGTGCCGCCCTGCTCGATCGTCCGCCCCAGCAGGTCACGGGTGAAGAGCAGGGTCTCGCCGGCCCCGTTCGTACGGGAGATCAGCTCGCCCGCCGCGTCGTGCCCGTAGGTGAGCGTCCGGCCGTTGAAGTCCGTCTCGGACGCCAGGCGGCCCGCCTCGTCGTAGGCGTACGACCAGGTCAACCCCTGCGGGTTGGTCACTCCGGTCAGCCGGAGCTCCGTGTCGTACGCGAAGGCGTACGTCGTCCCGTCGGGGTCCGTGCGGGACGCCGGGAGGTCGAAGTGGGTGGAGGTGTGGGTGGTGGTGTTGCCCGCGGGATCCGTGTGGGTGACGAGGTTGCCCTCGCCGTCCCAGGTCCACGTCTCGTGCGTGCCGTCCGGATAGTCGCGGCGGCTCGGTCTGCCCTCGGTCGTCCAGGCCGTACGGGTCGTGCGGCCGAGCGGGTCAGTGACCTCGGCGACGCGGCCGAAGGCGTCGCGCACGGCGGTCGTGCGATGGCCGAGGGGATCCGACACGGCGACCGGCAGACCGGCCGCGTCGCAGGTGATCCGGTGCGTGTGGCCGAGCGCGTCGGTGACGGCCGTCAGATGGCCGAGGTCGTCGTAGGCGTAGTGGGTCGCGGCGCCGGAGGGGTCCGTGGTCGTGAGGAGGTTGCCCCGCTCGTCGTAGGCGTGCCGCCAGGTCGCGCCGCCGGGTTCCGTGACCTCGGTCGGCCGGCACAGGGGGTCGTACGCGGCGGAGCCCGTAGTGCCGTCCGGCAGGGTGACGCGAGTGAGGTTGCCCGCGTCGTCGTAGGCGTAGCGGGTCGTGCGCCCGAGGGGGTCGGTGACGGTGCGGGGCTCCTCGCCGCGCGGCTCCCACTCCGTGCGGGTCGTGTGCCCCAGCGGGTCGGCCTCCTCGATCACCCGGAAGTCGGCGTTGTGGCGGTGGACGCTCACCTGGCCGAGCGAATCGGTGACCGTGGTCGTGCGGGCCTCGTCGTCGTAGGCGAGGGTGCCGGAGAGGAAGCCGTCGCTGCCCTCCGTGCGGACGACCCGACCGCGGGCGTCGTAGACATAGCCGTACGACGTGCCGTTGCGGTCGGTCCAGGAGGTGATCCGGCCCTCGGCGTCGTAGGTGAAACGCAGCGGTCCGCCACTGGAGTTGGTGACCTCGGTGAGGTTGCCCGCCCCGTCGTAGCCGTAGCGGACGAGGACCGTGCCGCCGCCGGTGGAGGGCCGGGGCTCGTACGGCGACGGGGCCTCGTCCAGCAGGCGCAGGGCCGTGACGCGCGCGCCCTCGGTGTCGACGGCGATGTAGTAGCCGCCGGAGTGGCGGACGGCGGTGGGGAGTCCGGTCGCCGTGCGCTCGAAGTCGACGCGCGCGCCGTTGCGGTCGTGCACGCTGCTCAGGGGCAGTTGGACGGCGCCGGGCACGTCGGTGGCGGCGGGTCCGCTGAAGGTCCGTACGAGACCGGTCGCCGGGTCCTCGACAGTGAAGATGCCGTCCGGTCTGCCGTCCCAGGTCAGGATCCGGCGGGGGCCCTTGGCGGGCAGGACCGGCTCACCCGGCTTCGGCACCGGGTAGACCAGGCGCATCCCGTCGGCGGCGACGAACACGACGCCCTCGGCGTCGAGTTGGATCCGCTCGTCGAGCGTCGAGGCCCAGGTCGGGCCGAAACAGCCGCCCGCCCGGTACGAGGAGAGGTGGGTGCGCCCGACGACCAGGGACAGCGCGCCGGGGAGGGTGACGTCCGTCTGCGGCAGCAGCATCGTGCCGGTCGCGACGTCGATCGGGTCGCGGACGCACTTGAGGTTCTCCGTGGAGCGGGCGGCGGCCGCCTCCTCGTCGATCAGGTTGGGGCGGGCGCCCCGGAGGAGGAAGTTCCGGCCGGCGTTGCCGATCTCGACGCTGTTGTGCGCCAGGCCGCCGAGACCGCCGTAGAGCATGCCGTCCTTGGCGGCGGCGTTGACCTCGTCCAGGCTCACGCCGTGCTGCAGCCCGGCGCTGATCTTCATGGGCTGGGCGACGGCCAGGTCGACGGTCACGGACTCCACGCCCGCGAAGGCCGCGGCGACGAGGGTGGTCGCGGCGACCTCGGCGACCACGGTGGAGATGGTGATGCCGACGGCGGTGCCGAGCTCGATGACGGCCGTGGCCGCCGCGGCCGACGCCGCCGTCGAGAGCCCGGCGGTGAGCCAGGCCAGGCCGACACCGGCCAGGATGACCCCGGCCTCGATGTAGATCTTGTCCCAGAGCTTGTCGACGGCGTCCTCGATGGCGTCCGCCACCTTCTCCAGCGCCGCGGCCATCTCGCGGGCGGCCTTGGGGATGTCGCTCAGCCAGCCCTTGTCGCCCTTGCCCGCGTAGCGCGACCAGAAGATCTCGAAGGCGTCGATCGCCTCGCCCTTGTTGTTGTGGATCAGGGCTTCGGCCGAGTGGTTCACGGGCGTGCGCACCTTGTCGACGCTGTCGGCGAAGGTGTGCCATGCCTTGGCGGCCTGGCGCAGCTTGTGCGGGTCGCCGTCCGGCCAGTGGAGGCCCAGCTTCTCGAGGACGTGCTTGGCCTGTTCCGCGACGCTCACTCGGCATCCTTGCCGTGGCCGCCACCGTCCGCGACGCCCTTCTTGGTGAACATCCCGGCGATCAGCTCGTCGTTGTCGACATGTCCGTCCGACATGTCGACCAACGCCTCGTGGATGCTGACCAGTCCGAGGACGAGGGTGCCGGTCGCGCTCTCGATCGCCTTCTGCTGGGCGGTGTAGCCGGCCTCGAACTGCTTGACGCCGTCGTCCCGGCCCCACGGTTTGCCGAGCCCGTCGAGCGTGCTGACGAGCATGGTGAGGGCCTCGCTCAGCTTCCGGCTCTGCTCGTGGAAGACGGGTGCCGACGACTTGAGGTCCGCCGTCTTGATGTCCAGGACCTTGTCGCCGCCCGGGCTGTCGCCCATCGCACGCCTCCCCCGCCGAAGTTCCGCAATACCGCAGTCAAAACTAGCGGTAATTCGATCACGGACCGGTCAGCGGGAGGCGTGTGACAAAGAGAAGTGACAAAGAGAAGCGAAAGGGAAAGGCCGTGCTACGACCAGCGCCCCGTCCGGCCGAGCAGCAGCGCCGTGGCCGCCGTCCCCGCCGTGGACGTGCGCAGCACGCTCGCGCCCAGGCGGTAAGGCTTCGCGCCCGCCTCCGCGAACGCGGCCAGCTCCTCGGGGGAGACGCCGCCCTCGGGGCCCACCACGAGGACGATGTCGCCCGTGAGCGGGAGTTCGGCCGTGGCGAGCGGGGCGCTGTCGCCCTCCTCGTGCAGGACCGCCGCGAACGCCGCGTCGGCCAGCAGCGTGCGGACCTGCTTGGTCGTCAGCAGCTCGGACACCGGCGGGAAACGGAGGCGGCGCGACTGCTTGCCCGCCTCGCGGGCGGTGGCGCGCCACTTGTTGAGGGCCTTCGTGCCCCGCTCGCCCTTCCACTGCGTGATGCAGCGCGACGCGGCCCAGGGGACGACGGCGTCCACGCCCGTCTCGGTCATGGTCTCGACCGCGAGCTCGCCGCGGTCGCCCTTCGGCAGGGCCTGCACGACGGTGATGCGCGGCTCCGGCAGGGGTTCGGAGCGGACCGAGGTGACGGCGACGTCGAGGCGGTCCTTGCCCTCGACGGCGGCCACGGTGCCGAACGCGCCCGTGCCCGCGCCGTCCGTCAGCACGATCTCCTCGCCGACGCGCAGCCGCCGCACGGAGACGGCGTGCCGCCCCTCGGGGCCGCCGAGCGGGAAGACCGTACCGGGGAAGACGCCCGTGAGGGCATCCTCCTCGACCAGGAAGACCGGCGCTGTCATGACTCGCTCCCTCGCATCTCACTTCTCCCCGGTCCCGCCCCCGCGTCCCCGCCGTCCGCCAACGCGGCCCGCGCCGCGGCCAGTTCGGTGGCGAGCACCTCGACCAGCCGCGCGGCCGGAAGCCCACGGGCCAGCCGGTGGCCCTGTCCGGCCCACAGGTTCATGCCCTGCGGGTCGCCCGCCGCCGCGGCCGCCTTGCGCAGCCCGGCCGTCAGGTAGTGCACCTGCGGATAGGCGGCGGGCGCGTACGGGCCGTGCTCGCGGATGAAACGGTTCACCAGGCCCCGGGCCGGGCGGCCGGAGAAGGCGCGGGTGAGCTCGGTGCCGACGAACAGCGGGTCGGTCAGGGCCTGCTTGTGCACGGCGTGCGCGCCCGACTCGGGGCACACCAGGAACGCGGTGCCGAGCTGCGCGGCACTGGCGCCCGCGGCGAGCACGGCGGCTATCTGGTCGCCGCGCATCAGCCCGCCCGCGGCGATCATGGGGATGCGTACGGCCTCGCGGACCTCGGCCAGCAGCGCCAGCAGGCCGACGCCGGCGCCCGCGCCGTCCAGGTGCGGGTCGTCGCGGTGGGTGCCCTGGTGGCCGCCCGCCTCGACGCCCTGGACGCACACCGCGTCCGCGCCGGCCAGCTCGGCGGCCCGCGCCTCGGCGGCGGAAGTGACGGTGACGACGGTGACCGTACCGGCCTTGGCCAGCGCTTCCAGCGCGGCGGCGGACGGGCAGCCGAAGGTGAAGGAGACCAGCGGAACGGGGTCGTCGAGGAGGATCGCGAGCTTCGCCTCGTACGCGTCGTCGCTGCCCTGGCACCAGTCGCCGAGCGGCGTCTCGTACCACGTGACCTCGCCCGCGAGCTGCTCCGCGTACACCTCGACGGCGGCCGGGTCGGCGACGGGGGGCTGCGGCATGAACAGGTTCACGCCGAAGGGCGCGGACGTGCAGGCGCGGAGCTGCTTGATCTCCTCGTACATCGCGGCCGGGGTCTTGTAGCCCGCTGCCAGCGATCCGAGACCACCGGCCTCGCAGACGGCGGCGGCGAGCGGCGGGCCGGAGGCGCCGCCGGCCATGGGGGCTTGCACGATGGGGTGCTGGAGCAGTCCGGTGAGCAGGTCGTCACCCCTGGTGTCAGAAGCCATGGACACATCGTGTCACAAGGTGGTGAGGCGGCTTGCTGGGAGTTTTCCCCAGCCCCGCCCCTTCCCGAAACCGGGGGCGAGCCCCCGGACCCCTGACCGCGCTGACGCGCGGTGTCCTCAAACGCCGGACGGGCTGGATTCCTCCAGCCCGTCGGTGCGCACTCCACGTTCCTACCGCCCGTTGAACGCGTCCTTCAGCCGCGAGAACAGCCCCTGCTGCCCCGGCTTACCGTGCCCACCCGGGGGACAGACCCCCGGCACCCCCGGCCCGGCGCCTACCGCCCGTTGAACGCGTCCTTCAACCGCGAGAACAGCCCCTGCTGACCCGGCTTGAACTCGCCCATCGGGCGCTCCTCGCCGCGCAGCTTCGCCAGCTGGCGGAGGAGCTCCTCCTGCTGGGGGTCGAGCTTGCTGGGCGTGAGCACCTCGACGTGGACCACGAGGTCACCACGGCCGCCGCCCCGCAGGTGCGTGACACCGCGCTGGTGCAGCGGGATCGACTGGCCGGACTGCGTGCCCGGGCGGATGTCGATCTCCTCGACACCGTCCAGGGTCTCCAGCGGCACCTTCGTGCCGAGGGCCGCGGCCGTCATCGGGATGGTGACCGTGCAGTGCAGGTCGTCGCCGCGCCGCTGGAAGGTCGGGTGCGCGGTCTCGTGGATCTCCACGTAGAGATCGCCGGCGGGGCCGCCGCCGGGGCCGACCTCGCCCTCGCCCGCCAGCTGGATGCGGGTGCCGTTGTCGACACCGGCCGGGATCTTGACCGTGAGGGTGCGGCGCGACCGGACGCGGCCGTCGCCGGCGCACTCCGGGCACGGGGTCGGCACCACGGTGCCGAAGCCCTGGCACTGCGGGCAGGGCCGCGAGGTCATGACCTGGCCGAGGAAGGACCGGGTGACCTGCGAGACCTCACCGCGGCCGCGGCACATGTCACAGGTCTGCGCGGAGGTGCCGGGGGCCGCGCCCTCGCCGCTGCACGTGGTGCAGACGACGGCGGTGTCGACCTGGATCTCCTTGGTGGTGCCGAACGCGGCCTCGCTGAGGCTGACTTCGAGCCGGATCATGGCGTCCTGGCCACGGCGGGTGCGCGAGCGCGGACCGCGCTGCGACGCCTGGCCGAAGAAGGCGTCCATGATGTCGGAGAAGTTGCCGAAGCCCGCGCCGAAGCCGCCGGCGCCACCCCCGCCGCCGTTCGCGGAGAGCGGGTCGCCGCCGAGGTCGTAGACCTGCTTCTTCTGCGGGTCCGAGAGCACCTCGTAAGCGGCGTTGATCTCCTTGAACCGCTCCTGCGTCTTCGGGTCCGGGTTCACATCCGGGTGCAGCTCACGGGCGAGGCGGCGGAATGCCTTCTTGATCTCGTCCTGCGAGGCATCACGCCGTACGCCCAGGACCGCGTAGTAGTCCGTGGCCACTTACGACTCCGCCAGGATCTGTCCGACGTAACGTGCCACTGCGCGTACCGCTCCCATCGTTCCGGGGTAGTCCATGCGGGTCGGTCCGACCACGCCGAGTTTGGCGACTGCCTCGTCGCCCGAACCGTAGCCGACGGCGACGACGGATGTGGAGTTCAGGCCCTCGTGAGCATTCTCATGACCGATGCGCACCGTCATGCCCGAGTCCTTGGCCTCGCCGAGCAGCTTGAGCAGCACGACCTGCTCCTCCAATGCCTCCAGCACCGGCCGGATCATCAGCGGGAAGTCGTGCCCGAAGCGGGTGAGATTGGCGGTGCCGCCGATCATCAGCCGCTCCTCTGTCTCCTCGACCAGGGTCTCCAGCAGGGTCGCGAGGACCGTCGAAACGGTTCCTCGGTCCTCCTGCTCGAAGGACTCGGTGAGGTCCTGCACGAGCTGCGGCACATCCGCGAACCGGCGGCCCACGACCCGGCTGTTGAGCCGCGCGCGGAGGTCCGCCAGCGAGGTCTCGCCGATCGGTGCCGGGCAGTCGACCATCCGCTGCTCGACCCGGCCGGTGTCCGTGATCAGCACCAGCATCACCCGTGCGGGGGCCAGCGAGAGCAGCTCCACGTGTCGCACGGTCGAGCGGGTCAGCGAGGGATACTGCACCACCGCGACCTGCCGGGTCAGCTGCGCGAGCAGCCGTACCGTACGGCCCACGACGTCGTCGAGGTCGACGGCGCCGTCGAGGAAGTTGTGGATGGCGCGCCGCTCCGGCGTCGACAGGGGCTTGACGCCCGCGAGCTTGTCGACGAAGAGGCGGTAGCCCTTGTCGGTCGGGATGCGGCCGGCGCTCGTGTGCGGCTGGGCGATGAAGCCCTCGTCCTCCAGCGCGGCCATGTCGTTGCGCACGGTCGCCGGGGACACGCCGAGGCGGTGCCGCTCTGTGAGGGCCTTGGAGCCGACCGGCTCCTCGGTGCCCACATAGTCCTGGACGATGGCGCGCAACACTTCGAGCCTGCGTTCGCTCAGCACCGCGCACCTCCAGTCCAGCCGTCTTACGGGGTCCTTCCCTGGCACTCCATGGTCACGAGTGCCAGATCCCTTCAGCCAGTGTACGGCCGTACACCGCGGCGAGGGCAAGGGCGGTCCCGCCGTGCGCCCGCACACACCGCCGCCGCACGCCCGTCGAGCGGGCAACCGTACCGCGCTCCGGCTAGCGTCCGGGTATGGAGAGCCATGAGGGGACAGCCCGTTGGGAACGGCTCGCGCCAGGGGTCGCGCGCCGCAGAATGCCCGTGTGGGACGCCACGATCGGGGTGATCGCGGGCCCGGCGGCCGTCCTGCTCGTCGACACCGGGGCGACGGTACGCGAGGGCGCGGAGGTCCGGCGGGAGGTGCGGGAGCTCTTCGGCCGTGACGTGACACACATCGCTCTGACGCACCCCCACTTCGACCACGTCTTCGGCACGGCGGCGTTCTCGGGGGTGCAGGTGTACGGGGCGGTGGGGCTCGCCGACCTCCTCCTCCGCGAGCGCGAGGAGCTGGCGCGGGACGCCGTACGGCACGGCGTCGGCCCGACGGCCGCGGCGGAGGCCGCGGACCTGCTCGTACGGCCCCGCCACCCGGTCTCCGGCGAGCTCACGCTCGACCTCGGCGACGGGCGGCAGGCGCTGCTGGCCAATGTGGGTCCCGGTCACACGGCGCACGACCTGGCGGTGCTGGTGGCGGGCTCGGGCGGGGCGCCGGAGGTCGTCTTCTGCGGTGACCTGGTCGAGGAGTCGGGCGACCCGCAGGCGGGCCCGGACGCGCTCCCCGGGCAGTGGCCGGCGGCGCTGGACCGACTGCTGGCGCTGGGTGGTGAGGACGCGGTGTACGTCCCCGGGCACGGCGCGGTGGTGGACGCGGCGTTCGTGCGGGAGCAACGGGACGCGTTGGCGGCGCGGTTCGGCGTGTCGTGAGGTGTGGGACGTATGACGTGTGTCGCGACTTCTCGATCTTGATCCACAATGCTGCGCATGCGCAGCAGAAACTACGGCCCTGATCTCACCCCTCCGTGGAAGCGTCAGCAGCCCGCACCCGAGGTGGCCGCCGAGCCGGATCTCGTGGTCGAGGAGGTCACCACCGGGTTCTGCGGGGCGGTGATCCGCTGCGAGAAGACGGCGCAGGGGCTCACGGTCACCCTGGAGGACCGGTTCGGCAAGCACCGCGTCTTCCCGATGGAGCCGCGTGGGTTCCTGCTGGAGGGGCGCGTGGTGACGCTCGTACGCCCGGCGGCCGCGAACGCGCCGCAGGGCCCGGCCCGTACGGCCTCCGGCTCGATCGCCGTCCCGGGGGCGCGGGCGCGGGTGGCCCGCGCCGGGCGCATCTACGTCGAGGGCCGCCACGACGCGGAGCTCGTGGAGCGGGTGTGGGGCGACGACCTGCGGATCGAGGGCGTGGTGGTGGAGTACCTGGAGGGCATCGACGACCTCCCGGCCATCGTGCGGTCCTTCGCACCGGGGCCGGACGCCCGGCTGGGGGTCCTGGTCGACCACTTGGTGCCGGGCTCGAAGGAGTCCCGGATCGCAGCATCCGTCACGGACGAGAACGTCCTGGTGGTGGGCCATCCGTACATCGACGTGTGGGAGGCCGTGAAGCCGGCTTCCGTGGGCATCGCCGGGTGGCCGCGGGTGCCTCGGGGGGAGGACTGGAAGTCGGGGGTGTGCCGGGCGCTGGGGTGGCCGGTGAACACGGGGGCCGCTTGGCAGCGGATTCTGGGGGCGGTGCGCAGCTTCAGGGATCTGGAGCCGGAGTTGCTGGGGCGGGTGGAGGAGCTGATCGATTTTGTGACGGTGGTCGATTAGGTGCTGGGAAGGCTCCGCAGCATGGAGGTGTCCAGGGTCAGGTCGAGCACCTCGATGTGCAGCGGGTCTCCGAACTTGCAGGTGCGCTGGTACAGGTAACTCGCCTCGTCGCCGGCACCCGTGGGTTCGGTGAGCAGGAGACAGCTGGACTTGATCGGATCCACGATCAAGTACGCGGGCACCTGCCCGGCCGCGTAGATGGACGACTTGAGCGAATAGTCGCGGTAGACGCTGCTCTTCGAAACCACCTCCATGACCAGAGTGACTGCCGGTGCAGGGATGATGCGGCTGGACTCCTCGATCTCCTCGGGGCCGACCACCACAAGATCCGGGACCGGCTCACTCGCTTCACCCGGGATGGCGATGTCCTGCGTCTGGAGCGGATACCAGCGATCGGAGGGAATCTGCCTCTGAACGAAGAGCACGTTCATGTTGTGCACCTTGCCAGGTGCCGACATCATCACGATTTCCCCCCGCAGCAGCTCGACCTTGTACCGCTCGAAGATCTCGGGGTGTTCCTCGATCAGAGCGATAATGTCTTCATCCACAGCGGTCATCTCCGTGGTCCTCCACATCTGCCGCATGCGTTTAGCGGCAGCCTATGGACAGCGTAGGTGGGCGTGCGGCCCATGCGCGTCAGTTCACCCGAACAGGTGATCAGTCCACCAGGTCCCGCACCACAGCATCCGCCAGCAACCGCCCGCGGAGCGTCAGGACCGCGCGCCCCTCACCGTACGGCCCCTCCTGGAGCAGTCCGTCCGCCAATGCCTTCGCCGCCGCCTTCGCGCCCGCGGGCTTGAGGAGATCCAGCGGGCACCCCTCCAGCAGCCGGAGCTCCAGCAGGATCCGTTCGACGCGCCGGTCCTCCTCCGGCAGGACCTCGCGGCCCGCGCCCGGGGAGCGGGCCTCGCTGAGGGCCTGCGCGTAGGCGCCCGGGTGCTTGACGTTCCACCACCGCACGCCCCCCACGTGGGAGTGCGCGCCGGGACCCGCGCCCCACCAGTCGGCGCCGCGCCAGTAGAGCTCGTTGTGGCGGCAGCGCCCGGCCTCGCTGGTGGCCCAGTTGGAGACCTCGTACCAGCTGAAGCCCGCGGCCGTGAGCCTGTCCTCGGCGATCAGATAGCGGTCGGCGTGGACGTCGTCGTCCGTCATGGGGACCTCGCCCCGCCGGATCCGGCGGGCCAGCTGGGTGCCCTCCTCGACGATCAGCGCGTAGGCCGAGACGTGGTCCGGGCCCGCGCCGATCGCGGCATCGAGGGAGGCGCGCCAGTCGTCGTCGGACTCCCCCGGCGTGCCGTAGATCAGGTCGAGGTTGACGTGCTCGAACCCGGCGGCCCGCGCCTCCGCGACGCACGCCTCCGGGCGGCCCGGGGTGTGCGTGCGGTCGAGGATCTTCAGCACGTGCTGCCGGGCGCTCTGCATGCCGAAGGAGATCCGGTTGAAGCCGCCTTCGCGGAGCTCCGCCAGATAGCGGGGGTCGACGGACTCCGGGTTGGCCTCGGTGGTGATCTCCGCGCCCTCCGCGAACCCGAACTCGTCGCGGATCGCGCCCAGCATCCGTACAAGGTCGGCGGCGGGCAGCAGCGTGGGCGTGCCGCCGCCGACGAAGACGGTCTCCACCGGGCGCGGGTCGTCGCCCAGCACCTTCCGCGCGAGGCGGATCTCGTGGGCGAGCGTCTCGGCGTAGTTGTCCCGGGAGGCCAGGGCCCCGCCGGAGCCGCGCAGCTCGCTCGCGGTGTAGGTGTTGAAGTCGCAGTACCCGCAGCGCGTCGCGCAGTACGGCACGTGCAGGTAGAAGCCGAGCGGCCGCCGCCCGGCGCCCTCCAGGGCGTGGTGGGGCAGCGCCCCGTCCTCGGGCATGGGTTCGCCGTCAGGCAGTACGGAAGGCATGGGTCCATTGTCCGGCATCGGCCGCCGGACCCGTCACCTCCGCCCGGCTCAGGCCTCGCGGGCGCCCGCGTACATCTCCTCGATGAGGTCCTTGTACTGCCGCTCCACGACGGGCCGCTTGAGCTTGAGGCTCGGGGTGAGCTCGCCGTGCTCGATGTCCAGGTCGCGCGGCAGCAGCCGGAACTTCTTGATCGTCTGCCAGCGCTGGAGGCCCTCGTTGAGCCGCTTCACATAGCCGTCGATGAGCTCCTCGGTCTCCTTGGCGGCGACCACCTCGGCGTACGCCTTGCCGCCCAGGCCGTGCTCGGCGGCCCAGACCATGAGGGTGGGCTCGTCGAGGGCGATGAGCGCGGTGCAGAAGTTGCGGTCGGCGCCGTGCACCAGGATGTTCGAGACGAAGGGACAGACGGCCTTGAACTGGCCCTCCACCTCGGCCGGCGCGATGTACTTGCCGCCCGACGTCTTGATCAGGTCCTTCTTGCGGTCGGTGATGCGCAGATAGCCGTCCGGGGACAGCTCGCCGATGTCGCCGGTGTGGAACCAGCCGTCGGACTCCAGGACCTCCGTGGTCTTCTCGGGCAGCCCGTGGTAGCCGGCCATGACGCCGGGGCCGCGCAGCAGGACCTCCCCGTCGTCGGCGATCCGGACCTCGGTGCCGGGCAGCGGCTTGCCGACGGTGCCGGTGCGGTAGGACTCGCCCGGGTTGACGAAACTGGCGGCGCTGGTCTCCGTGAGGCCGTAGCCCTCCAGGATGTGGACGCCCGCGCCGGAGAAGAAATAGCCGATGTCCGGGGCGAGCGCGGAGGCGCCGGAGACACAGGCGCGCAGCCGCCCGCCGAACGCCTCGCGGATCTTGGTGTAGACGAGCGCGTCGGCGACCCTGTGCCGGGCGGCGAGCCCGAAGGGGACCGTTCTGCTGCCGGTGCGGCGGTAGTTGTCCTGGGCGGCCTTGGCGTACTCGCGGGAGACCTCCGCGGCCCAGTGGAAGATCTTGTACTTGGCGCCGCCGCCCTCGCGGGCCTTGGCCGCGACGCCGTTGTAGACCTTCTCGAAGATGCGCGGCACGGCGGCCATATAGGTGGGCCGGACGACCGCGAGGTTCTCCACTATGCGGTCCACGCGCCCGTCCACGGCGGTGACGTGCCCGGTGCTGATGTGGCTGACGGTGAGCACCTTGCCGAAGACGTGCGCGAGCGGCAGCCACAGATACTGCACGTCGTCGGCGCGCACCAGGCCGGACGCCTGGATGGCGCGCGCCATGTACGCCCAGGAGTCGTGGAGCAGCCGTACGCCCTTGGGGCGGCCGGTGGTGCCGGAGGTGTAGATCAAGGTCGCGAGCTGGTCGGCCCGCAGGGCCTTGATCCGGTCCGACACGGCGTCGGGGTCGGCCTTCAGGCGGGCGGCGCCGCGCCGCTCCAGCTCGGCGAGGGTGAGCACGAAGCCCTCCGGCTCGCCCTCGGCGGGGGCTGTGTCGTCGGCGTCGTCGGCGTCGATCACCACGACGTGGACGAGTCCGGGCAGGTCGGCGCGGTGCGCGCGGACCTTGGCGAGCTGGGCGGCGTCCTCGGCGATCAGCACCCGGCTCTCGGAGTCGGCCAGGATGAAGGCCGTCTCCTCGGCGTTGGTGCTGGGGTAGACCGTGGTGGTGGCGGCGCCGGAACAGAGCACTCCGAGATCCGCGAGGATCCACTCCACCCGGGTGGAGGCCGCGAGCGCCACCCGCTCCTCGGGGTGCACGCCGAGGTCGATCAGCCCGGCGGCGATGGCGAAGACGCGGTCGGCGGCCTCCCGCCAGGTGAGCGAGGCCCAGGCGTCGGGGCGGCTGCCGGAGGGCGAGGGCACCGGATAGCGGTAGGCCTCGGCGTCGGGGGTCGCCTCTACGCGTTCGACGAGGATCGTCGCCACGGAGGGCGGACGGTTCTCGATCAAAGCCTGTGTCTCGGTCACGGCGTCCTCCGGGGCCCGATTCGTTGCTGGTGACTCGCGAGTAACCTTCCAAGCAGTGATCAGACTAGAGCCCGTTCGGCCCTTGCGTAAGGGGCTGTGGACGGCTTGTCGAAGCTGTGACCGGCCGGACGGCCGGTCGGCGCGCGCACCCGGTTCGAGCTGCGCCTTCCGGGCAACGCGAAGCGCCCGCCCCCACGCGGGGGACGGGCGCTCACGGCGTGCCGGTCTTGGTCCGGCGTGCTACTTCTTGCCCTTTTCGGCACCGTCGGAGTCCGAGGACAGCACCGCGATGAAGGCCTCCTGGGGGACCTCCACGCTGCCGACCATCTTCATCCGCTTCTTGCCTTCCTTCTGCTTCTCCAGCAGCTTGCGCTTACGGGAGATGTCGCCGCCGTAGCACTTGGCGAGGACGTCCTTGCGGATCGCGCGGACCGTCTCACGGGCGATGACCCGCGAGCCGATGGCGGCCTGGATCGGCACCTCGAAGTTCTGCCGCGGGATGAGCTCGCGCAGCTTGGCGACGAGCCGCACGCCGTACGCGTACGCCTTGTCCTTGTGCGTGATCGCGGAGAACGCG
This sequence comes from Streptomyces sp. NPDC051173, assembly GCF_040689515.1. Taxonomy (NCBI): domain Bacteria; kingdom Bacillati; phylum Actinomycetota; class Actinomycetes; order Kitasatosporales; family Streptomycetaceae; genus Streptomyces; species Streptomyces sp. NPDC051173. The sequence goes on along the minus strand of NZ_JBFBBD010000064.1, from coordinate 20,595 downwards.
TCGACCTTGTCGCCGTGCAGCAGGATGTCGACCTTGACCAGGCTGGCCTGCTGCTCGCCGGTGGGCTCGTAGTCCAGCGAGGCGTAGCCGCGGGTCTTGGACTTCAGCTGGTCGAAGAAGTCGAAGACGATCTCCGCGAGGGGCAGGGTGTAGCGCAGCTCCACGCGGTCCTCGGAGAGGTAGTCCATGCCCAGCAGCGAGCCGCGGCGGGACTGGCAGAGCTCCATGATCGCGCCGACGAACTCGTTCGGGGCGAGGATGGTGGACTTGACGACCGGCTCGTGCACCTCGGCGATCTTCCCCTCGGGGAACTCGCTCGGGTTGGTGACGATGTGCTCGACGCCGTCCTCCATCAGGACGCGGTAGACCACGTTGGGGGCGGTCGCGATGAGGTCCAGGCCGAACTCGCGCTCCAGCCGCTCGCGGATCACGTCCAGGTGGAGCAGGCCGAGGAAGCCGACGCGGAAGCCGAAGCCGAGGGCGGCCGAGGTCTCCGGCTCGTAGACCAGCGCGGCGTCGTTGAGCTGGAGCTTGTCCAGGGCCTCGCGCAGCTCGGGGTAGTCCGAGCCGTCCAGCGGGTAAAGGCCCGAGAACACCATCGGCTTGGGGTCCTTGTAGCCGCCCAGGGGCTCGGTGGCGCCCTTGGTGAACGAGGTGATCGTGTCACCGACCTTGGACTGCCGGACGTCCTTCACACCGGTGATGATGTAGCCCACCTCGCCGACGCCCAGGCCGTCGGAGGGGGTCATCTCGGGCGAGGAGACGCCGATCTCCAGCAGCTCGTGGGTGGCGCCGGTCGACATCATCTTGATGCGCTCGCGCTTCTTCAGCTCGCCGTCCACGACCCTGACGTAGGTGACCACGCCGCGGTAGGAGTCGTAGACCGAGTCGAAGATCATCGCGCGGGCGGGGGCGTCCTTGACGCCGACCGGGGCCGGGACCTCGGCGATGACCTTGTCGAGCAGCGCGTCCACGCCGACACCGGTCTTCGCGGAGACCTTGAGCACGTCGGAGGGGTCGCAGCCGATGAGGTGCGCCAGCTCGGCGGCGAACTTCTCGGGCTGGGCGGCCGGCAGGTCGATCTTGTTGAGGACCGGGATGATCGTGAGGTCGTTCTCCATCGCCAGGTAGAGGTTGGCGAGGGTCTGCGCCTCGATGCCCTGGGCGGCATCCACGAGGAGGATGCAGCCCTCGCACGCAGCGAGGGAGCGGGAGACCTCATAGGTGAAGTCGACGTGACCAGGGGTGTCGATCATGTTGAGGATGTGGGTGTTGCCCTTGTCCTCCGTAGGCGCCCAGGGCAGCCGGACCGCCTGCGACTTGATCGTGATGCCGCGCTCGCGCTCGATGTCCATCCGGTCGAGGTACTGCGCGCGCATCTGCCGCTGGTCGACCACGCCGGTCAGCTGAAGCATCCGGTCGGCGAGCGTCGACTTGCCGTGGTCGATGTGCGCGATGATGCAGAAGTTACGGATCAGAGCCGGGTCGGTACGGCTCGGCTCGGGCACGTTGGTAGGGGTCGCGGGCACGCAGGATCCATTCGGTGACTTCGGCGCTTGAACGCCAGTCTCGGCGGGAGTCGGGTATACGACCCCTCCATCGTCCCATGAGCGGCGGGTACGGTCCGGTTTGGGAGCCCGGAGCGGCTGCTGGTAGCCTGGTCCACTGTGCCTCGTGCCCTCTCACGTACGAGTGCGCAACATCGAAATCCAACGAACCTGAAAAGGCTCTTTCGTGGCGAACATCAAGTCCCAGATCAAGCGGAACAAGACCAACGAGAAGGCGCGCCTGCGCAACAAGGCCGTCAAGTCCTCGGTCAAGACCGTTGTCCGCGCGGCCCGCGAGGCGATCGCCGGTGGCGACGCCGCCAAGGCCACCGCCGCCGTCGCCCTGGCCGGCAAGAAGCTCGACAAGGCCGTCAGCAAGGGTGTTCTGCACAAGAACGCCGCTGCCAACAAGAAGTCGGCGCTGGCCAAGCAGGCCGCGGCCATCAAGGCCTGAAGCCTTTCCGGGGCCTGAGCCCCGACCCGTCGGCACGGACCCAGCGGACCCTCTCTACCGCTCCGTCCCGACACCCCGCCGCACTCGGTCGTTCGCCACGCGGGTGCGGCATGAGCCTCACGGCTCGCTGAACGATCCGAAGGCCCCGTGCCCAGCCCTTCCCCGGGCGGGTACGGGGCCTTCGGCCTGCCCGGGGCGGGTTTCCGGGGCGGTTTCCGGGGCGGGTTTCCGCCGATCGTGGTGGCGGGGGTGCCCCTCGGGCGCGTCGTGGTGGACCGGAGGGCCGGTTCTCCCCGGCCCTCCAGGAATCGACCGGCCGAATCGATCAGCCGAATCGACCGGCCGGCCGGATCAGCCGCGGCTGCGGGCCGCGCGGGCCACGGCGACGACGGCCTTCTCCAAGGCGTACTCCGGGTCGTCCCCCCCGCCCTTCACGCCCGCGTCCGCCGCAGCGACGGCCCGGAGAGCGACGGCGACGCCGTCCGCCGACCAGCCCCGCATCTGCTGCCGCACCCGGTCGATCTTCCACGGCGGCATGCCCAGATCCCGGGCCAGGTCACCCGGGCGCGCGCCCCGCGGCGCGGAGGCGAGCTTGCCGATCGCCCGGACGCCCTGCGCGAGGGCGCTGGTGATCAGCACGGGGGCGACGCCGGTGGACATCGCCCAGCGCAACGCCTCCAGGGCCTCGGCCGCCCGGCCCTCCACGGCCCGGTCGGCGACGGTGAAGCTGGACGCCTCGGCGCGGCCGGTGTAATAGCGCGCCACGACAGCCTCGTCGATCGTGCCCTCGATGTCGGCGACGAGCTGGGCGCAGGCGCTGGCCAGCTCGCGCAGATCGCTGCCGATCGCGTCCACCAGGGCCTGGCACGCCTCCGGGGTCGCGGAGCGGCCGGTCGCCCGGAACTCCGAGCGCACGAACGCCAGGCGGTCGGCCGGCTTGGTCATCTTCGGGCAGGCGACCTCGCGGGCCCCGGCCTTGCGGGCCGCGTCCAGCAGGCCCTTGCCCTTGGCGCCGCCCGCGTGCAGCAGGACGAGGGTGATCTCCTCGGCGGGCGCGCCGATATAGCTCTTCACGTCCTTCACCGAGTCCGCCGAGAGGTCCTGTGCGTTGCGCACGATCACGACCTTGCGCTCGGAGAACAGCGACGGGCTGGTCAGCTCCGCCAGCGTGCCCGGCTGGAGCTGGTCGGAGGTGAGATCCCGGACATCGGTGTCCGCGTCGGCGGCGCGGGCGGCGGTCACCACCTCGCGCACGGCGCGGTCCAGGAGAAGATCCTCCTGGCCCACGGCGAGCGTGACGGGGGCGAGTGTGTCGTCGGTTGCAGTCTTCCTGGCCATCGCGTCCAGCATCCCACGCACCTGTGACACTCCCGCCCGCGCGACCGGACGGGCGTACCGCACAATGATCGGGTGAGCAGCGTTTCCCCTTCCTATCCGTCCCATCCGTCTTCTCCGTCCTCCTCGGCGTCGCCTGCCTTCGACGCGGCCGACCCCGTACGGCACCTGCTGGTGCTCCCCGACCGCGACGCCGCCGACGAGGCCGCGGACGAGGCGGTCCGGCGCTTCGGCCTGGGCGAGGAGCCCCAGGTGGTGCGCGAGGCCCTCGCGGGCGAGGACGACGCCGAGGACGCCCAGTGGCTGGTGGTCCTGGAGGACCCCCGCGGCGCCCTCGCCCCCGACGCCCTGCGCGAGCTCGCCGAGGAATACGAGGGCTGGCTCGAATCGGAGTGACGCGGGGGCCGCCCGTGCCGGCTCCTCCTCACTTCCTCACTTCGCCAGGACCGCCGTGGCATCCCCGGTCACCGCCACCGGCCCGTCCCTGTCCGTACGCACCACCGTCGCGCCCTGGGCCTGGAGAGCGTGGACCGTACGGGGCGACGGGTGCCCGTAGCGGTTGCCCGCGCCCACGGAGACGACCGCCAGCCGTGGCCGGAGCCTGCGTATCAGCTGGGGGTCCTGATGGGCCGAACCATGGTGGGCGACCTTGAGGACATCCACCGGGGGCAGGTCGGGCCAGGCTTCCGCCAGGGCCTGCTGGGCGGGCGGTTCGAGGTCGCCGGGCAACAGCAAGGTCAGCCCCGCGCTTTGGACCAGGAGGGTGACGCTCGCGTCGTTGGGCCCGTCCTCCGAGGCACCGGACGCCCCTGGCGGTGGCGGCCAGAGCACCTCCCAGGACAGCTTCCCCACGTGCCGCCGCTCCCCCGGCGCCGCCTCCACGACCGGGACCCGCGCCCGCTCCGCCTCCCTGCGCACGAACGCGGCCCGGCCCGGCGGCTGGGCGAACGTCGTCGTCTCGATCGCCCCGACCGTCCGGCCACGCAGCACGCCGGGCAGGCCGTCGACGTGATCCGCGTGGAAGTGCGTGAGCAGGAGAAGCGGTACGCGCTCCACGCCCAGGGCGCGCAGGCAGCGGTCGACGGCCCGGGGCTCGGGCCCGGCGTCCACCACCAGGGCGGTGCCCTCGCCCGCGGCCAGGACCAAGGCGTCGCCTTGCCCCACGTCGCACGCCGCGAACCGCCAGTCGGGCGGCGGCCAGCCGGTGACGACCCGGGTCAGGGGCACCGGGCGGACGACCGCGACGATCAGGAGCAGCGCGCAGGCCGCGCACACCCAGGGCCGGTGGAGTGTCCGGCGGGCGGCGAACACGGCGACCACGGTCACCACCGCCAGCAGCAGCCCGCCGGGCCAGCCGCCCGGCCAGCCGAGCTCCGCTCCGGGCAGGCTCGCTCCCGTACGGGCCACGGCCGCCGCCCAGGAGGCCGGCTGGCCGGCCAGCCACGCGAGCCCCTCGGCGAGGGGTGGGGCGACCGGCGCGGCCACCAGGGCGGCGAAGCCGAGGACAGTCGCGGGGGCGACCGCCAGCTCCGCCAGGAGATTGCACGGAACGGCCACCAGGCTCACCCGCGCCGCCATGACCACGATCACCGGCCCGCACACGGCCTGCGCCGCCGCGGCCGCGGCCAGGGCCTCCGCGACGCGGGGCGGGACGCCGCGCCGCCGCAGACCGTCGCCCCAGCGGGGAGCGAGGGTGAGCAGGGCGCCGGTGGCCAGGACCGACAGCAGGAAGCCATAACTCAGGGCCAGCCATGGGTCCCAGAGCAGGAGCAGCAGCACGGAAGCCGCGAGCGCGGGCAGCAGGCTGCGGCGCCTGCCCGTGCCGATGGCCAGCAGCGTGATCAGTCCGCATCCGGCCGCACGCAGCACGCTCGGCTCCGGGCGGCACACGGCCACGAACCCCAGTGCCAGCACCGCGCCCAGCACCGCCGTGAGCCGCAGCGGCAGCCCCAACCGGGCGGCCAGTCCCCGTCTTTCGGCCCGCGTGGCGAGGTGCGGCGGGCCGATGAGCACGGCGATCAGGATCGCCAGGTTGCTCCCGGAAACGGCCAGCAGGTGCGTCAGATCCGTGGCCCGGAAGGCGTCTTCGAGGTCGGGCGGGATGCGCGACGTATCGCCCACCACCAGCCCCGGAAGGAGCGCTCGGGCATCCGGCGCAAGCCCCTCCGTGGCGTCACGGAGGCCCGCCCGGAGCCCGGCGGCCGCCCGCTGGAGCGCGTTCGGCTGCTCGACGATGTGGGGTGGATCCTGCCCGCCGACACGTAAGACCGCGGCGATCTTGTCGCCCTGCCGGGCGGGCGGGGCGAGGCGCCCGGTGACCCGGACCTCGGTGGAGGGCAGCAGCCCGAGCCAGGACGGGTGGGCGATCAGCAGGACGGGCGTGCGGACGGTCGTCTCATGGCCCGGGGTGACCAGGCGGGTCGCTTCGCCTTCCACCACGACGGTGGGGGCCTCCGATGTCTGGGGACGGGAGTGAGCGGCACGCGGGTCGTCGGTGACCGTGACGTCGAGGGTCGCTTCGGCGTAGTGAGCGGCGAGATCGGGGACGGGGCCCGCGTGCGCTTCGGCCGTGGCCAGGGCGGCTGTTGTGGCTGCGGCGGTGGCGCAGAGCAGCATCGCCGCGACGGCGGAGGCGGTGGCTTTTGCCGTGACTCCGGGCGAGGGGAGGACAGCGGGATCCTCCCCGGGGTCAGGTCCTGGGTCAAGTCTCGCATGCGCGTCCTTTCGTCTGAGGACCAACAACACCACGCACGCCACCGCCGCGCCCACCGCTGCGGCCACCGCGACCGTCGTTCCGTCCGTGACCACGGCCAGGACAGCGGCCGCCCACGCGGCCACGGCGGGCATCACCAGACGCAGGTCGGGCGGAGGGGCGTCGGGATGGGGGTTGGGATGGGGGTTGTCGGGCGGAGGGGGGTCAGGCGGGCGGGCGTGGGGGCGGTGGGTGTCAGGTGGGCGGGCATGGAGCGGGCTGACGTCAGGCGAGTCGGCACCAGGCCGGAAGGCATCAGTTGGGTGAGAATCGAGCGGGCCAGCGTCGTATCGGAGCGTGTCAGGCGGGTCGGTGTCGGGCGGGGTCACGGTTGGACCAGGGGGCGGAGGTCGGTGAAGCGGCGGGCGCCGATGCCGTTGACGTGGCGGAGTTCGTCCACGGAGCGGAAACCGCCGTGCTCGGTGCGGTAGTCGACGATGTGCTGGGCGAGGACCGGACCGACGCCCGGCAGGGCGTCGAGCTGTTCGGCCGTCGCGGAGTTGAGGCTGACGGGGCCGGCCGGCCTGCCGCCCGCCGAGGCGCCGGGTGCCGGTGCGCCCGCCGGCACCGGCGGCGCGCCGACGACGATCTGTTCGCCGTCCATGAGCACCCGGGCCCGGTTGAGCCCCGTGGTGTCCGTGCCCGGTCGCGCGCCTCCGGCGGCGTCGAGCGCGTCGACCACCCTCGATCCGGACGGCAGACGCTGGATGCCGGGCCGCAGCACCTTGCCCGTCACGTCCACCACCACGCTGCCGCCGCCGCGGTTCGCGGGGCTCGCGCGGTCGGCCGAGGGCGGCAGCGTCGGGCCCGCGGCCACCACGGCCGGTGTCTCCCGGTCCGGCGGACGCACGGTTCGCGGGCGGCCCGCCCAGAAGTGGTACGCGGCGAACACGCACGCCGCGACCAGCACGACCGCGAGCGCGGCCAGCGTCTTCGGCTCGATCCCGCAGCGGAGTCGCACCCACATCGGGAGTCGGTCCACCACGGCCGCCCGCCAACCACCGTGCGCGCGAGGCACTTTGGGCACGCCCTCGGCCGGTGGATCGGGGCTGCCGCGCCCGGCCCGCCGCTCCGGGAAGAGCGTCGCCGCCCGCTCCCCGGGCGAGCGATCGGCTCGGGGCTCGGCGCCCGAGTGCGGTGGATCAAGTGTCAGGGCGTTCCGGCGATCAGTCATGCCACGACGGTAGGCGCGTTTCCCCGATCCCGCCGATGCCGCCCAAATTCCGTGGATAACCGGCTAGTTGTGGATAACTCCGTCACCCGAACGAAGGGTTCCACCCCCCGAGAAGCCGCGCGGGATCGCCCCCGCCCCGGCCCTGGGACCGCAGGCCACTCCTCAGCGCGGCGCCACCACCACGCCCAGCAGCCCCGGCCCCGTGTGGGCCCCGATCACCGCGCCCACCTCGCTGACGTGCAGGTCGAGCAGCCCCGGCACCCGCTCCCGCAGGCGGTCCGCGAGGAGCGTCGCCCGGTCGGGCGCGGCGAGGTGGTGGACGGCGATGTCGACGGGCGCGGCGCCGGCCCGTTCCACGGCGATCTCTTCAAGGCGGGCGATGGCCTTGGAGGCCGTACGGACCTTCTCCCGCAGCTCGATCCGGCCGCCGTCGAGCTGGAGCAGGGGCTTGACCGCGAGCGCCGACCCCAGCAGCGCCTGGGCCGCGCCGATCCGGCCGCCGCGGCGGAGGTAGTCGAGGGTGTCGACGTAGAAGTACGCCACCGTGCCCTGCGCGCGCTTCTCGGCGGCGGCGACGGCCTCGTCGAGCGTGCCGCCCGCCTCCGCGGTCTCCGCCGCGGCCAGTGCGCAGAAGCCGAGTGCCATGGCGACCATGCCGGTGTCCACGACCCGCACGGGCACCGGGGCGTCCGCCGCCGCGAGGACCGCCGCGTCGTACGTACCCGAGAACTCGGCGGACAGGTGGAGGGAGATGATGCTCTCCGCGCCCGACTCGGCAGCCGCGCGGTAGGCGGCCGCGAAGACCTCGGGGCCGGGCCGGGAGGTGGTCACCGGCCTGCGCTTCTGGAGCGCCTGGGCGACCGAGCGCGCGGAGATCTCGGTGCCTTCCTCGAGTGCCTCGTCGCCCAGGACGACCGTGAGCGGTACGGCGGTGATGTCGTGCCGCTCCATCGCCCGCTGTGGCAGATAGGCCGTGGAATCGGTGACGACAGCGACATGGCGGGACATGTTCCGGAGGTTACCCGCCAGGCCGCTTCCACGGCAGGGCGGACCCCGTACGCGTGATCGTTCCGCCGGAAGACCGGACAGCGGGCCGTGCGGTCGGGTAGTGCTGTGCGTTCGGGTAGTGCTGTGCGTTCGGGTAGTGCTGTGCGTTCGGGTAGTGCTGTGGGTCGGGTGGAGCCGCGCGGTCAGGTGGGGGCCGTACGGTCGGGTCGACCCGCGTGGTCAGGTGGTGCTCTCCGGGCGCTGGCTCTTCTGCCAGGAGTAGCCGGGCTGCTGCCAGGTCTTGCGCCCCGTGATCGCGGACCGCTCGGGCCGCTCCCCGCTGGCCGCGCGGCCGGTGGCCCCCGGCGCCTCTCCGGCAGGTGTCCCCGTGCCCGATGACCCCGACGCGGCCGCCGGGCCCGAGGAGGATCCGGCAGGCTCCCGCGGCTCTTCCGTCATCCAGTGCCGCAGCGCGCCCGCCTCCATCTGGATCTGGCCGCTCAGCGTCTCCAGGTCGTCCTCGGCGAACCGGCGGGCCCGGTCCTGTGCCGCCCAGCGGAGGGAGTCCGCGGAGCCCTTGACGCGCTCGGTGCGCTCGCGCAGCTCGGGCAGGCAGGCGGCGATCCTGGCCCTGTCGGGCTCGCTCTCCAGCCGCTTGAGGTCGTCGTCGAGCTCGTGGCCGTGCGCGCTGAGCCGCTCGAACAGGGCCTGTGCCTCGGACAGCGACGCGTCCTCGGCGGCGGCGAGCCGCAGCGCCTCCTGGGTGGCGCGCATCGACGTCCGCAGGGAGAGCCGCAGCTGCGCGACCTCGCCGGCCGCGCCGGGCTGGGCGTACTGCCTGGCCTTCAGGCGGGTGTCCTCGACCGTCCGGCGAGCCTGGGTGACCGTGCGGTCGACCCCGCGCTTGACCGCGCGCACGGTCTTGACCGTGGCGATCACCCCGAGCGTGACGAGGACCGCGAAGATCAGCGCGACGACCACGGCCACGGCTTCCATGAACGCTCCTCAGCGAGCTCGGTCGGGTCGGCCCCACGGGAGTCCACGGGGCTGGGGATCACGGCGCGCGCCGCGGATCCGGGGACCCGCGCCACCCCTCCACCGTAAACGGAAAGGGCAGGCCGGGGGTTCCGATCGAACCCCCAACCTGCCCGTAGGGAGAAACCCCGAAGGCCTCTCTCGCGCCCGTTACGCCGGGACGATGTTCACCAGCTTCGGCGCCCGCACGATGACCTTGCGGATGCCCGCGCCGCCCAGGGCGGCGACGACGGCCGGGTCGGCCAGGGCGGCCTGCTCCAGCTCCTCGTCGGAGATCGACGGGGCGACCTCCAGGCGGGCCTTGACCTTGCCCTTGATCTGGACGACGCAGGTCACGGCCTCGTCGATCAGGTACGCCGGGTCGGCCACGGGGAAGTCCGCGTGGACGACCGAGCCGGTGCGGCCCAGCTTGCGCCACAGCTCCTCGGCGATGTGCGGGGCCAGCGGGGCGGCCAGCAGCACCATCTGCTCGGCGACCGCCCGCGGGACCTCGCTCAGCTTGGTCACGAAGTTGTTCAGCTCGGTGACCTTGGCGATGGCGGTGTTGAAGCGCAGGTTCGCCATGTCCTGGGTGACGCCGTCGATGGCCTTGTGCAGGGCCCGCAGCGTGGCCTCGTCGGGCTCGGCGGAGACCACGGTGACCTCGCCGGTGGCCTCGTCCACCACGTTGCGCCACAGGCGCTGGAGCAGGCGGTACTGGCCGACGACGGCGCGCGTGTCCCAGGGGCGGGAGACGTCCAGGGGGCCCATCGCCATCTCGTACAGGCGCAGGGTGTCCGCGCCGTACTCGGCGCAGATCTCGTCCGGCGTGACGGCGTTCTTCAGGGACTTGCCCATCTTGCCGAGCAGCCGGCCGACCTTCTCGCCCTGGTAGTAGAACCCGCCGTCGCGCTCCTCCACCTCGGCGGCCGGTACGGCGATGCCCCGGCTGTCGCGGTAGACGTACGCCTGGATCATGCCCTGGTTGTAGAGCTTGTGGAACGGCTCGTTCGAGGAGATGTGCCCCAGGTCGAAGAGGACCTTGGACCAGAAGCGGGCGTACAGCAGGTGCAGCACGGCGTGCTCGGCGCCGCCGACGTACAGGTCGACGCCGCCGTGCGGCTGGCCCTCGCGCGGGCCCATCCAGTAGCGCTCGGCGTCGGCGGAGACCAGGCGCTCGCTGTTGTGCGGGTCCAGGTAGCGCAGCTCGTACCAGCAGGAACCGGCCCAGTTGGGCATGGTGTTGGTCTCGCGGCGGTAGCGCTTGGGGCCGTCACCGAGGTCCAGGGTGACGTTGACCCACTCCTCGTTCCGGGACAGCGGGGTCTCCGGGGAGGTGTCGGCGTCGTCCGGCTCGAAGGTGCGCGGGGAGTAGTCCTCGACCTCCGGCAGCTCCAGCGGCAGCATCGACTCGGGCAGCGAGTGGGCGACGCCCTGCTCGTCGTAGACGATCGGGAAGGGCTCGCCCCAGTACCGCTGGCGGCTGAACAGCCAGTCGCGCAGGCGGAAGTTGACGGTGCCCTCGCCGATGCCCTGCTCGGTCACCCAGGCGATGGCGGTGCGCTTGGCCTCGTCGACGGCCATGCCGTTGAGGTCCAGCTTGTCGTTGGCGGAGTTGATGGCCGGGCCCTGGCCGGTGTACGCCTCGCCCTCCCAGCCCTCGGGCGGCTGAACCGTCCGCACGACCGGCAGCTCGAAGGCGGTCGCGAACTCCCAGTCGCGCTCGTCCTGGCCGGGCACGGCCATGATCGCGCCGGTGCCGTAGCCCATGAGGACGTAGTCGGCGACGAAGACCGGGACGGGCTCGCCGGTCAGCGGGTTGCGGGCGTACGCGCCGGTGAAGACGCCGGTCTTGTCCTTGCCCTCGGTCTGGCGCTCCACGTCGGTCTTGGACTGCGCCTGCTTGCGGTACGCGGCGATGGCGTCGGCCGGGGTGCGGGCGCCGCCGGTCCACGCGTCCTTGGTGCCCTCGGGCCACTCGGCCGGGACGACGGCGTCGACCAGGTCGTGCTCGGGGGCCAGCACCATGTAGGTGGCGCCGAAGAGGGTGTCCGGGCGGGTGGTGAAGACGGTGATCTTCTCGTCGTGGCCCACGACCTCGAAGGCGACGCGGGCGCCCTCGCTGCGGCCGATCCAGTTGCGCTGCTGCAGCTTGATGGCCTCGGGCCAGTCCAGCGCCTCCAGGTCGTCGATCAGGCGGTCCGCGTAGGCGGTGATCCGCATGTTCCACTGGCGCAGCTTGGACTTGAAGACGGGGAAGTTGCCGCGCTCGGAGCGGCCGTCGGCGGTGACCTCCTCGTTGGCCAGGACGGTGCCCAGGCCGGGGCACCAGTTGACGGGCGCGTCGGAGGCGTACGCCAGGCGGTACTCACCCAGCACGTCGGCGCGCTCGCCGGCCGTCAGCTCGCTCCACGCGCGCGTGCCCGGAGCCTGGCGCTCGCCGCGCTCGAACTGCTCGACCAGCTCCGCGATCGGGCGCGCCTTCCCCGCCTCCGGGTCGTACCAGGAGTTGAAGATCTGCAGGAAGATCCACTGGGTCCACTTGTAGTACTCCGGGTCGATCGTCGCGAACGACCGGCGCTTGTCGTGGCCCAGGCCCAGCCGGCGCAGCTGCGCCTTCATGTTCTCCATGTTGGCCTCGGTGGAGACCCGCGGGTGGGTGCCGGTCTGCACGGCGTACTGCTCGGCGGGCAGGCCGAAGGCGTCGAAGCCGAGGGTGTGCAGGACGTTGTGGCCCGTCATGCGGTGGTAGCGCGCGTAGACGTCGGTCGCGATGTAGCCCAGCGGGTGGCCGACGTGCAGGCCCGCACCCGAGGGGTACGGGAACATGTCCATGATGAACTTCTTGGGCCGGGCGACGACCTCGGGGTCGCCCGCCAGGTCACCGTCCGGGTTGGGGGCGTCGTAGGTGCCGTCCGCGTCCCAGAAGTCCTGCCAGCGTGCCTCGATGTCAGCGGCCAGCGCGGCCGTGTAGCGGTGCGGGGCAGCCACCTCGGCGGCGGTGTTGGTCTCGCTCATCGTCCTCAAAGCTCCATCGATCGTCGTCTCTACCTGCGGCACCTGCGGAAATGAAAAATCCCCTCGCACAGGAGGGGACGCCGCGCCGATGCCGACCGGTCTACCGGTCGGTACTGATCAGCGCGGCCCGCTAAGCAGAAGGCGTACGGCACGCATGGGGTCAGGTTACCGCAGGGGCCGAAGGGCCCGCACCGAGTATCCGGCGCGGGCCCGGCCGGTCAGCGGCGGTGACCCGGCACGTACGAGGTCACGTAGTTGTCGGCCGGCGTGCCGACGCCCGTGACGTTGTCGTAGCCGACGGTCGCCGACAGCGAGGTGTCGCCGCCCAGGCTGCGCAGGGAGGTCACCACGCCGCCCTTGGCGTCGACGCTGTTGACGTAGTCGGAGCGCACGACGGCCAGACCCTGGCCCGCGCCCAGCGGGTGGTCGGTGACGTCGTGGTAGGCGGAGGTGCCGTACCGGTCGTAGATGCCCGGGTTGGCGAAGCCGATCGGCACTCCGTGGCGGGCCTGCTGGGCCAGCGCCTGGACGCCCGCGATCACGGGGGCGGCGAGCGAGGTGCCGCCGATGCGGTACTCGCTGTACTTCTGCGAGCCGTCGGGGAACGTCTGCGTCTGGCCGACGAGGAAGCCGGTGCTGGAGTCGGCGACGGCCGCGATGTCGGGCTCGACGCGCATCGGGGTGGAGCCGTTCACCTTGGACAGCGCGTCGGGGACGACGCCGCGCTGGTAGAAGGGCTGCTGGACGAGCTTGCTGGTGCCGCCGCCGGCGCCGCCGGTGAAGGTGCCGGGGAAGCCCTCCCAGGTGTTGCCGTCCTTCGACAGCACGGCCTTGTGGGTGCCCCAGCCGGTCTCCCACAGGTACTTGTCGCCCTTGCCGACGGCGAGCGAGGTGCCGCCGACGGAGGTGACCCACTGGGAGTTCGACGGGGTGTCGACCATCTTCGTGCCGTGCTTGACGGTGTTGTCGCCGTCGTCACCGGAGGAGAAGTAGAAGCCGATGCCCTCGACGGCGCCGGTCTGGAAGACCTGGTCGTATGCCGCGGCCACGTCGGGGGTCTCGTTGGCCTCGACGTCGCCCCAGGAGTTGGAGACGATGTCCGCGAGGCGCCCGTCGACGACCTTGTGCAGGGAGTCGATCAGGTCGTCGTCCTGGCAGGAGGCGCCGGCGACGTAGACGATGTCGGAGTCCGGGGCGACCGCGTGCACGGCCTCGATGTCGAGGGTCTCCTCGCCGTACCAGCCGGCCGCGTCGCAGCCGCCGTCACCGGTGCCGGTGTGCGTGAAGTCGGCGGGCATCACCTGGGTGAACTGGCCCTTGCGGTAGGCCTTGTCGCCGTTGCGCTTGGCGTACTCGGCGGCGTCCTTGGCGATGGTCGGCGAGGCGTACGCGTCGGTGATGGCGACGGTGACGTTCTTGCCGGTGTAGTTCTTCGCGCCGTAGACGGACCGCAGCTGCTTGCCGGTGTAGCCCTTGATGGCGTACGGGGCGTGCGAGCCGTAGGCCGACGGGAGGCTGTCGTTCGTCTTCGAGCCGTAGTACGACGAGAAGGGCCCGGCGTTGACGAACGCGGCGCTCGGCGGGGGCAGGGTCTCGTCGTGCCGGGCGAGGCGCGGGGCGTTGTTCAGGCCCACGACGGTGAGGACGGCGCCGTCCATCGAGGCGGGGACGGAGGCGTTGCTGGCCGGCGCGTGGTAGGTGCGGCCGTCCTTGGTGTAGTTGTGCAGCTCCGTGCCGAAGGCCTTCTTGGCCGCGGCGGCGTCACCGGTGACGGTGACGTAGTGCTTGTTGGTGCCGGTCACCTTCAGGCCCGAGGCGGTCAGCCAGCCGGTGACCTTGGCTATCTGGGCCTTGGTGGCGCCGAACCGTTCCTGCGCCTGCTTGGCGGTCAGGTACTTGCCGTACGAGGGCGACTTCGGGTCGGAGACCGCGCGGGCGTAGTCGGCGAGGCCCTTGGCGTCCTGGCCGGCCAGGTAGACCCGGGCGGTGACCTTGTTGGAGTCGGCGACGGTGCCGCGGTCGGCCGACGGCGTGGCCCACAGTGGCTTCGTCCCCTGGAGCGACTGCCGGCCGTGCGGGCCGGAGTCGGCCTGGGCGGTGGGAACACCGAGCGCGAGCGCCCCGGCGACCAGCGGCAGCGATGCCACCAAGGCCAGTCCGGCGCGTCCTCTGGAGCGGGTAGATCTCATGGAACCCCCTGGATGCGAATGGTCGTGTAAGGCCGCCCGCGCTGACATGGCACGGACACGCACATACGTCGCGTCACTCTTTCGATGAACTGTTCATCCGGGGGACATGAGTTCGCCAAGATGCGGCCAAGGAAGAGTCAGAAGTCAGTCAGGGGGGCGCAAGTAAACCCACGAGTCGGTCGACATTCCGACGGGGCTGCGACGGTGGGCGGCATGTGTGCGAAGTGCCGCCGAACGAACAGACGTTAGCAGTGGTACGGGCCGCCGCACCGGGGTTGTGCCAAGCGGACCCACCGCCCCCGCCGGCCTGCCTAGCGTGCTGCCGCATGAACCGCTTCCTCGACCACACCGGTGGCGTCCTCACCCTGGTCTCGCTCACCGCGACCGTCGCGTGGGGGCTCATCGCCACCGACCGGCTGCTGCTCACCCCGCGCGCCCGGCTGCTCTCACAGGCCGTCCACCGGGCGACCGCCGCCGGCGCGCTCGGCTTCCTCCTGGTGCACGTCTGCGTCAAGGTCGCGGAGGCCCACGCGTCGCCCCGTGCCGCCCTGGTGCCGTTCTCCTCCGGCGTGCTGGGCGCGGGCGGCCTGCTCGGGCTGGGCACCCTCGCGGCGTATCTGATGGTGCTCGCCGGAGCGACCGGAGCCCTGCGGAGCGCCTTCGCGGGCAAGGGGCGCGCCCGGCGCTGGCGCGCGCTGCACGCCTGCGCGTACCCGGCGTGGTGCGCCGCCGTGCTGCACGGCCTCAAATCCGGCCGCGCACCGGCGGGTTGGGTGGCGGCGGGTTACGGGCTGTGCCTCGTCGCGGTGGCGGCGGCACTGGCCCTCCGGCTCGTACGCGCCCGCCGCGCACACACCGCCGGATCGGAACCCCCGGCGTCCGCGGCGCCCTCGCCCGGCAGGCACACGATGGCGGCGGTCCCGGTTCGTACAGTCGCTTCGCACCGGGCCCGCGCCCGCGTCCCCGGCCCGCGCACCGCCGTTGCCCACGCGCCCGGCGCGCACGCCCTCGCCGGGCGCGCTCCCGCCGCCCTCACCGCCGAGGCCGCACCGGAGGCCCTGACCGACAGCAGCGCGCACCGCGGTCCGGGGCAGGCCCGATGAGCGGCCCGCTTCCCGACGTGCCCGACGTGCTCGCGCTCGGGCTGCCGCGGCTGACGGCCGGATTCGACACGGCCCTGCGGCTCGACCGCAGGGCCCACCTCGCCGTGCACGGTTCGGCGCCCCGGCTCACGGAGGCTCAAGCCTCCGAGCTGGCCGAGACCGTCACACTGCGCGGCCGGGGCGGCGCGGGCTTCCCCTTCGCACGGAAACTGCGGGCCGTGGGCCGGGCGGCGCGGCGGCGGGGGCTGCGTCCGGCGGTGGTGGTCAACGGGTGCGAGGGCGAGCCCGCCTGCCGCAAGGACGCCGTCCTGCTCGCGCGCTCCCCGCACCTGGTGCTCGACGGCGCCCTGCTCGCCGCCGAGGCGCTCGGGGCGGGCACGCTCGTCGTCGGCGTGACCCGGGCGGCCACCGAGGAGTCCGTACGCGGGGCGCTGGCCGAGCGCGGGCTCGCCGACCGGCGTGGCCGGGCCGTGCGCGCCCGGGTGGTGCGCCTCCCCGAGCGGCTGGTCTCCGGCGAGTCCTCCGCCCTGCTGCGGGCCGCCGACGGTGGGCTCCCGCTGCCGCCCGGCCGCCACGCCCGCGCCGCCGAGGAGGGGCTCGGCGGTGCGCCGACGCTGCTGTCCAACACCGAGACGTACGCCCAACTCGCCGTCGCCGCACGCCTGGGCGCCGACCGCTACGCCTCGACGGGCACGGCGGACGCGCCCGGCACGCTGCTGCTCACGGTGTCCGGCGCGGTGCCCGAGCCCCGGGTCGTCGAGGTGCCGAGCGGCGTGCCGCTGGCGTACGCGCTGCGGGCCTGCGGCGCCGACCCGGTGCTCCAGGGGGTGCTGACCGGCGGCTACCACGGCGCGTGGCTGGACGCGACGACCGCGTACGGCGCCACGGTCTCCCACGCCTCCCTCGCGGCCTGCGGCGGGGCGCTGGGCGCGGGCGCGGTGGTGCCGCTGCCCATGGGCACCTGCCCGCTGGGCGAGACCCTCCGGGTGGCGCACTGGCTGGCCGCCGAGTCGGCGGGGCAGTGCGGGCCGTGCCGGCTCGGGCTGCCGTCGGTGGCCGGGGCGCTGGCGGACGTGCTGGCCGGGGGCGGGCGGGGCGCCCTGGAGGCCGTGCGGGAGGCCGCCGGAGGGGTGCGCGGGCGCGGCGCCTGCGGGCATCCGGACGGGGCCGCGCGCTTCACGCTGAGCGCGCTGTCCGCGTTCACCGACGACCTGGCCGCGCACGTGCTGGGCGGTGGCTGCGGCCGCGGCGCGGCCGGGGTGCTGCCGCTCCCCCTGCCCGCCGGGGCGAGTGCCGCGAACCCGGAGAGCGCCGAGCGGCTCGCGGTGGACTGGACGCTGTGCGAAGGACACGGGCTGTGTGCCAGCCTGCTGCCCGAACTCGTACGGCTCGGCCCGGACGGCTATCCGGCGCTCGCGGACACCGGGGTGCCGACGCACCTGCGCGGCCGCGCGCTGCGGGCGGTACGCCGCTGCCCGGCGCTGGCACTGCATCTCGACAAGGGAGCCGACGGGGTCTGACAGCGTGCGTAAAGCCGTGCGCAAACAAAAGAAGAGCGGGCCGTCCGTTTCCGGACGACCCGCTCACTCACTGTGGAGCTAAGGAGAATTGAACTCCTGACCTCCTGCATGCCATGCAGGCGCTCTACCAACTGAGCTATAGCCCCTTGTTCTGTTTTCCGCCCGGTTTCCCTGGCGACACGGATTACATTACACGGACCTCCCCCCCATCTGCCAAATCGCTTGCCCGGCAGCGCTTGGAACGGCCGTGAACGGGGTAGCGTCGGCCTCCTGTGCCCTATTTGTCGCTTATGGACCCGGAGTCGCGCCCCGTGACAGCCCGCCGTGCCGCATCGATCGCCGCATCGGTGTGCCTGGCGTCCTTCGTCTGCTTCTGGCTCGCCCAGCGCGCGGCCCACGTCTCGATGATCGACCTGTTCGTCTACCGCGCCGAGGGCTGGACCGTGCGCACCGGCGGCGACCTCTACGCGATGCGGGCCACCCACGCGCACCTGCCCACCACCTACCCGCCCTTCGCGGCGTTGCTGTTCACCCCGCTGACCCTGCTCGCCACCGCCCCGCTGCGCGCCCTGGCCACCACCGTCAACCTCGCGCTGCTGCTCGCTCTCGCCCATCTGTCGCTACGGCTGACCGGACAGCCACCTCGCGCCGCCGTGACGCTCGTCGCGGCAGCGCTGTGCGTCTGGTGCGAACCGGTGTGGACGACCCTGCGCTACGGACAGGTCAACCTCCTTCTCGCCGTCCTGGTGCTGTGGGACCTGACCCGGGCCGCCGGGCGGGGCGGTCGCTGGGCGGGCGTGGGCATCGGCCTCGCGGCGGGCATCAAGCTCACCCCGGCGCTGTTCGCCGTCTTCCTGGCCGCCACCGGGCTCACCCGGCGCCCCGGGAGCGAATTGCGGCAGGCCGCCGTCGCCTGCGCCGCCTTCACCGGAACGGCGGCCGTGGGCGCGCTCGCCCTGCCGTACGACTCCTGGCGCTACTGGACCGACATGCTGTTCGCGGCCGACCGCGTCGGGCACGCCGAGGACGCCGCCGACCAGTCGCTGCGCGGCGTCCTGGCCCGGCTCCTGCACACCGGCGACCCCGGGCCCTGGTGGGCCGCCACGGCGGCCGTGGTGGCCGCGCTCGGCCTCGCCGTCGCGGTCCGGGCGCGGCTCGGGCCGGAGCCCACCGCGCACGCCTGGGGCGTGCTCTGCTGCGCGGCGACGGCCCTGCTCGTCAGCCCCGTCTCCTGGTCGCACCACTGGGTGTGGTGCGTACCCATGGTGCTGCTGCTCGCCTCGGAGGCCGCCGCGGCCACCGGCCGCCGCCGCGCCGCCTGGTGGGCGGCGACCGCGACGGCCGGAGCGCTCTTCTGCTCGTACGCGCTGTGGCGAGTGCCCCACGCCTCACAGGCGCGGCTCGAACTCCACCAGAACGGCGGCCAGATGCTGCTCTCGGCCGGCTATCCGGCGGCCGGAGCGGCCTTCCTGCTGCTGGCCGCCGCCAGGACACCGCGCCCCGGGCCGCACGGGCTCAGTGACCGCCGTGCCGACCGGCGTCGCCCCCGTGGTGGAACGCCATTACCTCGTCCGGCATCACCACGAAGGGACGCATCATCCCCATGTCCTCGTGCTCCAGCAGGTGGCAGTGGTACATGAAGCGGCCCTTCGCGCCGTGGAAGCGGCCGATCACATTGACCATCTGTCCGGCGGGCACCTGGATCACGTCCTTCCAGCCCGCGTCGCCGTCCGAAACCGGCGCCTGCCCGGTGCGCTCCAGCGGGGTGCGGGTGCCGCCCAGCGCCTGGTCGAAACCGGCGCCCGCGGGTGAGGGGTAGAGGTCGCGGCCGAGCACCTGAAAGTCGATCAGGTGGATGTGCATCGGGTGCGTGGGGCCGCCGAGGTTGAGGAAGCTCCACTGCTCCCAGGCGTCGTGCGCGACCATGAAGCCGAGCGCGTCGTCGAAGGCGCGGGCGCCCCTGAGGTACGTACGGACCGTGCCGTCCGCCGCCTTGACCTGGATCACGCCCTCACCGGGGATCCGCACCTGGCCGGGATCGACCTGGTGCATCTCCCACAGCTGGGGGTGGCCGTCGCCCGCGGTGCCCGGCGGGGTGATGGCGATCAGCCGGTGGCCGTGCTCCGGCGCGGTCTCATGGGTGATGCGGCGGAAGGAGCTGGAGATGACCTCCGGCAGCACGAACGACTCGCGCACCGGATCCTCTCCGACCCGGAACTGCATCACCTGTGGATAGCGCACTCCTGGCGCCGAGTTGACCAGCCGCAGTCGGCGCCCGCGCAGCCGGCCGAAGTCGACGAGGAGGTCCATCCGCTCGGCGGGCGCCACGGACAGCGGGCCGTCCAGCGGCACCGGGCGCGGCAGCAGCCCGCCGTCCGTGCCGATCTGCCAGGCGGCGCCGCGCACCGGCTCGCCGGTGTCCTCGTCGACCAGACGGAGCTGGAAGATCCGCGCGTTGGCGGCGTTGAGCAGCCGGAAGCGGTACCACCGCGCCTCGACGTCCAGGTGCGGCCAGATGACGCCGTTGACGAGCGTGTACGGGCCGCTGAACGGCTTGGTGACGTTCTTGCCCTGCGCGTCCTGGCCGACGATCTCGGTCTTGTGCAGGAGCCGCCCGGTGAGCCGCCCGTCGTCGTCCTGGTCGAGGTTGCGGTCCTGGACGATCAGCGGGATCTCGTGCTCGCCGTGCGGGAGACGGAGGGCGTCCTCCTCCTCGTCCCGGACGAGGTACATCCCGGCGAGGCCGGTGAAGACGTTCCACCGGGTGATGTCCATGGCGTGGTCGTGGTACCACCAGGCCACCGCGCGGTGGTCGTTGGGGTATTCGGACAGCTGGCTGTCACCGGGCGAGACGGCGTTCTCCGTCCAGCCGTCGTTGCCGCCCCCGGTGGGGGCGCCGTGCAGGTGCGTCACCGTCCACGGCGGCAGCGCGGCGACCTCCGGGAGCGGCGTGGCCCCGCCGCGGCCCGGCACGTCGCTCGGCGGCGGCGAGCCCGGCACGGGCGCGGCCTCGACGGCCGTCACCGGATAGTCACCGCTGATGCGGTTGGTCCAGACGACCCGCAGCCGGTGGCCCCGGCGGACCTCGACGGTCGGCCCCGGGAAGTGGCCCTCGTACGTCCACACCCGGGTGGGCGGCAGCTGCGAGTGCAGCCGGACCCAGGTGGCGGTCAGTTCGACCTCGATGCCCTCCAGCGCCTCCGTGCGGCCGGGCCGCAACACCGGCGGTACGCGCAGGCGGTCCAGGAAGGGCGTGAGTTCGGCGGCGGCTTCCTGCTTCGCCGCAGGGTCGATCGCTGTTTCGGTCACGTGGTGACCTCCGTCGGCTTCCCCCGTGCCGCCGGCCGTTTCCGGCGGCAGCTCTCAACCCCCAGGACGCGCCCGCGTACGAGGGGGTTGCCCGAAGTGGCTTCGAACCGAAGTAGCCCTTCGCCGTCAGCGCGAGCAGCAGCACCGTCCCCGCGTAGACGAGGAGCGGCAGCGGCTGGCGCTGCCGCACGCC
>NZ_JBFBBD010000063.1:0-40730 GCF_040689515.1 Streptomyces sp. NPDC051173 | reverse complement strand
GGCTCCCCCAGCTACCGCTGGGAGGTGCCCCCAGCGGGCGCGTCCTCAAACTCCCCCAGCTACCGCTGGGAGGTGCCCCCAACGGGCTGGATTTCGCGCACCCGGCGGGAAAGAAAGGCGCATCCACCGGCCTTGAACGTACCCACCGGCGGAGGGGGTGGGGCCGGAGGGTGGGGTTCTGGAACGCGGTGCGTTGTCACGGCACTCAATACGTAAGGCGGCGCCACGCACCGCGTTCCAGGTCCTCAGCCCGGAGGCCACACCCCCGGCCCAGCCACAAACCCAGCCCGGCCGGCGCTTGAGGCCACGCCCGAAGGGCGAACCCCACACACCCAGCCCGGCCCGGCCCACGACCGAGGCCACCCCACCCCCGGCACAAACAGCCCGCACCCCAACTGTCAGTCCCCCCAGATACGGTGACCAACATGGCTGCCCGCACCGCACGATCCGCCAAGGACCGCCCCTCCTACCGCTGCACAGAATGCGGCTGGACCACCGCGAAGTGGCTCGGTCGCTGCCCCGAGTGCCAGGCCTGGGGGACCGTGGAGGAGTTCGGCGCGCCCGCCGTGCGGACGACCGCGCCGGGGCGGGTGACTTCTGCCGCGGTGCCGATCGCGCAGGTGGACGGCCGGCAGGCCACGGCCCGGAGCACGGGGGTCGACGAGCTGGACCGGGTCCTCGGCGGCGGGCTCGTGCCCGGCGCCGTCGTGCTGCTCGCGGGCGAGCCCGGTGTCGGCAAGTCGACTCTCCTGCTGGACGTGGCGGCCAAGGCCGCCTCCGAGGAGCACCGCACCCTCTACGTCACCGGTGAGGAGTCCGCGAGCCAGGTCCGGCTGCGCGCCGACCGGATCGGCGCCCTCTCGGACCACCTCTATCTGGCCGCCGAGACGGATCTGTCCGCCGTCCTCGGGCACCTCGACACCGTCAAGCCGTCCCTCCTGATCATGGACTCCGTCCAGACCGTGGCCTCGCCGGAGATCGACGGGGCACCGGGCGGCATGGCGCAGGTGCGCGAGGTGGCGGGCGCGCTGATCCGGGCGTCGAAGGGGCGCGGGATGTCGACGCTGCTGGTCGGCCATGTCACCAAGGACGGCGCGATCGCGGGTCCCCGGCTGCTGGAGCACCTGGTGGACGTGGTGCTGAGCTTCGAGGGTGACCGGCACGCCCGCCTGCGCCTGGTGCGCGGTGTGAAGAACCGCTACGGCGCGACGGACGAGGTCGGCTGTTTCGAGCTGCACGACGAGGGCATCACGGGGCTCGCCGACCCCAGTGGGCTGTTCCTGACCCGGCGCGACGAGCCCGTGCCGGGCACCTGTCTGACGGTGACGCTGGAGGGCCGCCGTCCGCTGGTCGCCGAGGTCCAGGCGCTGACGGTCGAGTCCCAGATCCCGTCGCCGCGCCGCACCACGTCCGGCCTGGAGACGTCGCGGGTGTCGATGATGCTGGCCGTGCTGGAGCAGCGCGGGCGCATCAGCGCGCTCGGCAAGCGGGACATCTACAGCGCCACGGTGGGCGGGGTGAAGCTCTCCGAGCCGGCCGCCGACCTCGCCGTCGCGCTCGCGCTCGCGAGCGCCGCGAGCGACACCCCGCTGCCGAAGAACCTGGTGGCCATCGGCGAGGTGGGGCTGGCGGGCGAGGTCCGCCGGGTCACGGGTGTGCAGCGGCGGCTGGCGGAGGCGGCCCGGCTGGGGTTCACGCACGCGCTGGTGCCGGGCGACCCCGGGAAGATCCCCAGCGGGATGCGGGTCCTGGAGGTCGCGGACATAGGCGAGGCGCTTCGAGTGCTGCCCAAGCGGGTACCCCGGGAGAACCGGCGCAAAGCCGGGGCGGACGCCCCGTCGGAACAGAGCCCTGTCCGAACCTGAGGAGAGGCCCCTTTAATAGGCTGGGCGCCGGAATACGCCAGTAGACTTTGCCCTGGTCTCGCCCGTACGTACGGACGGCAGGGCGGCCTGCGGCACCGTTGACCTTGCGACCGGAGGAGTGCAGTGGCAGCCAACGACCGGGCATCGGGCCCCGGCAAGGCCGGGGGTTCCTCCGGTGCCGACGGTCTGATGCGCGCCTCGCTGAGCGCCGTCGCGCCCGGCACGGCCTTGCGCGACGGACTCGAGCGCATTCTTCGCGGCAACACCGGCGGTCTGATCGTCCTGGGCATGGACAAGACCGTCGAGTCGATGTGCACGGGCGGTTTCGTCCTCGACGTGGAGTTCACGGCCACCCGGCTGCGTGAGCTGTGCAAGCTGGACGGCGCGCTGATCCTCGACAAGGACATCACCAAGATCGTGCGGGCGGGCGTCCAGCTCCTGCCGGACGCCTCCATCCCCACCGAGGAGACCGGCACCCGGCACCGCACCGCGCAGCGCGTCTCCATCCAGTGCGGATTCCCCGTGGTCTCGGTCAGCCAGTCGATGCGGCTGATCGCGCTGTACGTGGGCGGTGAGCGGCGCGTGCTGGAGGAGTCCGGCGCGATCCTCTCCCGCGCCAACCAGGCGCTCGCCACCCTGGAGCGCTACAAGCTCCGGCTGGACGAGGTCGCGGGCACGCTCTCCGCCCTGGAGATCGAGGACCTGGTGACCGTCCGGGACGTCACGGCGGTGTCCCAGCGGCTGGAGATGGTCCGCCGGATCGCCACGGAGATCGCGGAGTACGTGGTCGAGCTGGGCACCGACGGCCGTCTTCTCTCACTCCAGCTGGACGAGTTGATCGCCGGCGTCGAGCCGGAGCGCGACCTGGTCGTGCGGGACTACGTCCCCGAGCCGACCGCCAAGCGCACGCGTACGGTGCCCGAGGCGCTCTCCGAGCTGGACTCCCTGACCCACGCCGAGCTGCTCGAACTGCCCATCGTCGCCCGCGCGCTGGGTTACAGCGGATCGCCCGAGACGCTGGACTCCGCGGTCTCCCCGCGCGGCTACCGCCTGCTGGCGAAGGTGCCGCGGCTGCCGGGGGCGATCATCGAGCGGCTGGTCGACCACTTCGGCGGCCTCCAGAAGCTGCTCGCCGCCAGTGTCGACGATCTCCAGACCGTCGACGGCGTCGGCGAGGCCCGCGCGCGCTCGGTCCGCGAGGGCCTCTCGCGGCTCGCGGAGTCGTCGATCCTGGAGCGTTACGTCTGACGCGGCGCTGCCGCTGTGTGTGAGGAAGCGCTGTGCGGGCCGGAGGTTCCGGCCCGCACAGCGCTTCTTCGGCGTCAGCTCTTGTCGAGGGTGAATTCGAACTTCTCGGTGACCCCGGCCACCTTGACCTCCACCCGGTAGGTGCCCGCGTCCGCCGACGAGGCGCCGGACGGCGTCGCGCACTGCGGGGCGCTCTTCTTGCGGTCCCACTCCAGCGTCCGCTTCGTCTCACCCGAGCCGGGCAGCTCGATCAGGACGGCGCCCTTGCCCCGGGGGCAGTCGTCGGAGGACCAGACGTGGTCGTCGCCACCGGCGTCGGTGATCTTCAGGACGGCCGCCGTGGACCCGAAGTCGACCTTGCAGGCCGAGCCGCCGGAGTTCTTCACGACGATCTCGAACTTCGGCTTCTCGTCCGGGCCGTAGGAGTCCTTGACGCTGCGCACCGTCAGGCGCACGGATCCTGACGTGCAGTCGGGCAGCGAGGCGCCGGCCGGCACGACCTTGCCGTCGCCGGTGCCCAGCACTCCGCTGCCACCGCCGGAGCCCCCGGACCCGGAACCGCCCGTGCCACCGCCTGAGCCCCCTGAGCCCCCGGTGTCACCGTGGTCGTTCGCGACCCCGCCGCTGCCGCTCGTGCCCGAGTCGCCACGGCCGCCCGGCCGTTGGCTGTTGAAGGTGCCCGAGGGAACGGGGCCGGGCGTGATGGTCGTCTGTGCCGGGCCCTTTCCGTCCGAAGAGCCCTTGCCCTGGTCCTTGCCGGAGCCGCCACCGTCACCCCCGAAGCTGACGATCCACAGTCCCAGCAGTACGAGAAGGCCGAGCAGGCCAAGCGCAACTGCCCTCCGCCGCCAATAGATGGAGGAGGGAAGCGGCCCGATCGGATTGCGCAGAGATCCCACGCGAAGACTCTACGAGAGATCGGGCGGGGCACCAGCCCATACCCGCCGGGCGGGTGCCTACTTTTCGCATCATCAGCCCGCAGGACGACGGCATTCCGTTGTCGATACCTGACGAAAGTCAGGCTCGCCGCATGCCGATCGCCCGATGTGGTGCGGGGGTGACATTCCGTACTCTCCATGAATCATGGACGACGATCTCTACCGCGACATCACCGACTACGCGCACTCCACACCGGGCTGGGTGCACAGCCTCGCGGAAGTCGGCACCCAGGCCGGACTGTTGCTGCTGGCGGCGACGGCCGTCGTGGTCTGGTGGCTGGCCCGGCGGCGCGGCGCGCGCGAGGTGGCCCTCGCGCTCCTGGTGCCGGTCGGCACGGCCGTGGCGTACGGGATCAGCGAGGTCGTAAAGAGCCTGGTCGACGAGGCGCGGCCGTGCCGGGCGGTGGCGCACGCGGTCACCTCGATCGCCCCCTGCCCGGCGGCGAACGACTACTCCTTCCCCAGCAACCACGCGACGCTGGCCGCCGTCATGGCGACCGGCATCGTCCTGGCGCGCCCCGTGGCGGCGTGGCTGGTGGTGCCCATGGCGCTGCTGGTGGCCTTCTCCCGGGTCTTCCTGGGCGTGCACTACCCCCACGACGTGGCCGCGGGCCTGGTGCTCGGCACCGTCGTCGCGCTGCTGGCCGCCCGGCTGTTCGTACGCTCCGCCACCAGGCTGGTGGAGCGGTGGAGCGACGGCCGGTGGAGCGCACTCGTCAAGGCATGACGGGAGTTCACACGTTGGGGTGGTGAGTCCACTCCGTCTTGTGTCCGAAGCCCTGGCCGTTGTCGACAAGCCGCAGCCAGTCGGGGCGCAGCTCCCACAGATCGGTGCGTTCCATCGCCTGTCGGAGCTTCTCGTTCCGGTCCACGTACGGATAGCGCGTGCCGTACGTACGCCACCCCGCCTCGCGGTCCGCGCCCTCCAGGCGGCGGCAGGCGCCGCGTCCTTGAATGCCCGTCAGGGCGGTCCACACCTGGCCGTCGCGCTGCGCGGTGAAGGCGACCGGCCCCCCGTCGAGGAGGGCACGGCCGTGGCGGGTGGTGACCGAGGTGACGAAGAGAAGGGCGGGGCCGCCGTCGGCGGTCTCCGCCCTCGCGTAGAGGACGGCGCACGCCTGGGGGCCGTCCTCGTCGGCGTAGGCGAGGGTCATGGTCGTGTGGGCGTCGAGGGCCGCCCTGATCTCGTTCGGGGGCCGCTGCCCGGTCTCGCTCATGATCCCCATTCCACCCCGGTCAGTCGCCGGTGACCAGTCCGGCCTCATACGCGATGATCGCGGCCTGCACCCGGTTGCCGACCTCCAGCCGGTCCAGGACCGCGCTCACGTAGCCCTTGACCGTGCCCTCCACGAGGTGCAGGCGCCGGGCGATGCCAGCGTTGGAGAGCCCCTCCCCCAGCAGCGCCAGCACCTCGCGCTCGCGCGCCGTCAGCCCGGCGGTGCGGGCGCGGGCGGCGGCGCCGCGCGTCAGCCGCTCGCCGCCCAGCTCGGCGATGACGTGCCGGGCGACCTTGGGCGAGAGGTAGGCGCCGCCGTCGGCCACCGCCCGCACGCCGGCCATCAGCTCGTACGGGTCGCCGGACTTGAGGAGGAAGCCGGTGGCGCCGCCGCCGAGGGCGCGGGAGATGTAGGCGTCCTCGGAGAAGGTGGTGAGGATGGCGACGGCCGTGCCGGGTGTGGTGCGGCGGATCTCCTCGCACGCGGCGAGGCCGTCGAGCCGGGGCATCCGGATGTCCAGCAGCGCGACGTCCGGACGGTGCGCCTGTGCCGCCTCCACGGCCTCCCGGCCGTCCGCGGCCTCGGCGACCACCTCGATGCCGGGGTCGGCGCCGAGGATGGCCCGGACGCCCGCGCGGATCATCGCCTCGTCGTCCGCGAGCAGGACCCTGATGGCCTCTCCTGTCACCGCACCCACTCCTTCTCCTCCTGTTCGACGACTTCGGTCGTGCCGATGCGGGGAATGCGGCTCTTCGCGACCAGCAGCCCGTCGCGGAAGCAGAGCCGGAAGTGGTCGACGCTGACGAAGAGCTCGCCGCTGGCCCGGTAGTAGCGGCACTGCGCCCCGGCGGGCGGTGCCGCGAGGGTCCGCCGGACCGGCGGTTCGGCCACGCGGCGGTCCGGCAGCAGCGGCTCGACCGCGGCGTACGGCGCGCCGACGCGCAGTTCCGCGTAGTCGGCGGGCGTCAGCACGGAGTGCGCCTTGATGTAGGCATACCACCCGAAGGCGGCCGCGACGAAGACGGCGGCGCACCCGCCGACGACGGCGAACGGCACGACGACGCGCCGCCGGGACACGCGCCGGGCGCGGGCGAACGCGTCGAGGTCCCCGGCCTCCGAGGCGACGGTGAGCGCCTCGGCCCCACCGGTGTGCGGCGGTTCCTGTTCCCCGGCGGGCGCGGGAGGCGTGTGGGGCAGGTGGGCGCGGACGCGGAAGCCGCCGTCGCACGGCCCGGCGGAGAGGTTCCCGTCGGCCAGGGCGGCGCGCTCGCGCAGGCCGAGCAGCCCGGTGCCGCCGCCGGGGACGGTGCGGGGCGGGGTGTGCGCGGCGGGTGCGGGTCCGTTGGCGACGGTCACGGCGGTGGCGACCGCGGCGTGCTCGACGGTCACGGTGACCTCGGCGCCGGGCGCGTGCTTGGCCGCGTTCGTCAGGGCTTCCTGGACGACGCGGTGGGCGGCGCGCTCGACCATGGGCGGCACCGCGGCGGGCCCGTCGCAGCGCAGGCTCACGGTCATGCCGGAGGCGGCCGCCCGCTGCACGAGGGCCGGAATGGTTTCGTCCGCCGGGGCCAGCGGGGGCACCGGTGCCGCCTGGGGCGTCGTGGGGTCGCGGAGGATGCCGATGATGTCGCGGAGGCGGTCGGTGGCGTCCGCCGCCGCCCCGCGCAGGTCCGCGGCGGCCGCGCGCTGTTCCGCGTCGAGCCCGGGTGCCACCTGGAGGGCACCCGCCCGCAGCGCGATCAGGCTCAGTTCGTGGCCCAGGGAGTCGTGCATGTCCTGGGCGATGCGGGCGCGCTCGCGCAGCCGGGCGCGGTCGGCGACGATCACCTGCTCGCGCTCCAGCTGCGCGGCACGGCTCCACCCGGCGGCCACCAGCTCGCGGTCCTGGCGGCGGTAGCGGCCGACCAGCCACGGGAAGACCGCCCCGAAGAGCAGCGTGCCGATCAGAACCAGCCATTCGACGACAGGGTCGAAGCCCCGCCCCACGACGAGCAGCGTGCCCGCCGCGGCGATCGCCGCGAAGGCGTACGGCGCGGGCCGGGCCCGGGCCGAGCGGCGGCCGAGCAGATAGGCGAGGACGGCGAGCGCGGGCCCGTACGAGAGCGTGAAGAGCGACGGCGAGGTGGCCAGGCCCATGCCCGCGACGAGCAGCAGCCCGAGCACCGGCCGCGTACGGGAGGCCACGACGGCGACGGCGAGGAGGACGACGGCGCACGCCGACTGCCACCAGGGCCGCGGTGTGTTCAGCCCCAGACCGGTGGCGGCGAAGGCGGGCGCGGCCAGCGCCACCCAGAGCAGGGTGTCCGGAAGCACCGTGGTCAGGGCGGGTCTGCGGCTCACCGTTCGAACGTACCGGGCGACCGGGTCGTGCGCCCCTGCCGAAAGTCACATATGCGGCTCCGCCCGGCGCCGGAGCCCTCCCGGAACGTGTCAGGATCGTGGTGATGACTATCTCGCCACCCTCCGCAGACGTGCCCGGGACGGACGCCGCTCTGCACGGCCCCGTGCTCGCCTGGTTCGACACGCACGCCCGTGACCTGCCCTGGCGGCGCCCCGAAGCGGGGCCGTGGGGGGTGATGGTCAGCGAGTTCATGCTCCAGCAGACGCCGGTCGCCCGGGTGCTGCCGGTGTACGAGCAGTGGCTCGCCCGCTGGCCGCGCCCCGCGGCCCTCGCGGCGGAGCCGCCCGGCGAGGCCGTACGGGCCTGGGGCCGGCTCGGCTACCCGCGGCGCGCGCTGCGGCTGCACGCGGCGGCGACGGCGATCACGGAGCTGCACGGCGGCGAGGTGCCGAACGACCACGCCGAGCTGCTGGCGCTGCCGGGTGTCGGCGAGTACACCGCGGCGGCGGTCGCCTCGTTCGCGTACGGGCAGCGGCACGCGGTCCTGGACACCAACGTCCGCCGGGTCTTCGCGCGCGCCGTGAGCGGTGCGCAGTACCCGCCGAACGCGACCACCGCCGCCGAGCGGAAGCTGGCGCGCGAGCTGCTGCCCGCCGACGAGCCGGTGGCCGCCCGCTGGGCGGCGGCGACGATGGAGCTGGGGGCGCTCGTCTGCACGGCGCGCACCCCCGGCTGCGCCCGTTGCCCGATCGCCGCGCGGTGTGCCTGGCGGGCGGCCGGTTCCCCGGCGCACGACGGCCCGCCGCGCCGCGGCCAGACCTACGCCGGCACGGACCGCCAGGTCCGGGGCAAGCTCCTGGCCGTGCTCCGCGAGGCCCTGGAGCCCGTGCCGCAGCGGGCCCTGGACGCGGTCTGGGACGAGCCGGTGCAGCGGGCGCGCGCCCTCGACGGGCTGGTCGCGGACGGCCTGGTCGAACCCCTGCCCGAGGGCCGCTACCGGCTGCCGCTCACGTAGCCGTGCCGGGCGCGGCTCCCCCGCGCTCGCGGCGGCGACCGATCCGGCGGACGTTGGTGTCCAGGACCACGTCACGGCAACAAAGCAAAGGCCGACGGCCCCCTTTGCGCCCCATTTCTTCGGCTTTCCCTCGGCGCTGTTACACAACCTATGGACAGCTGTGCACCAGCCGCAGTGCTGCTGCGCATCGCGCCGCAACAGCTCCTCCGTAGCGTCCTACTCGTGCTGGGGGACCGCCAGCGTGACGCGGGGAATGCAAGCGGAATGGAGGCTGCAAGATGGCCAGCAGCGGCAAGGTTCTGGACTTCGAAGAGTACGTGCGCAACCGTCAGGACGCCCTCCTGCGCAGCGCCCGCCGCCTCGTTCCGGACCCCATCGACGCGCAGGACCTCCTCCAGACCGCCCTGGTGCGTACGTACGGCCGCTGGGAAGGCATAGCGGACAAGTCGCTTGCCGACGCCTACCTCCGCCGTGTCATGATCAACACTCGTACGGAGTGGTGGCGCGCCCGCAAGCTCGACGAGGTGCCCACCGAGCAGCTCCCCGACGCCTGCGTCGAGGACGGCACGGAGCAGCACGCCGACCGGGCTCTGCTGATGGACATCCTCGGAGTCCTGGCACCCAAGCAGCGCAGCGTGGTCGTGTTGCGACACTGGGAGCAGATGAGCACCGAGGAGACCGCGGAGGCGCTCGGCATGTCGACCGGCACGGTCAAGAGCACGCTGCACCGGGCGCTGGCCCGGCTGCGTCAGGAACTGGAGAGCCGCGACCTGGACTTCCACGCCCTTGAGCGCAACGAGCGGGGGCAGGAACGGTGCGCAGCCTGAAAAAGGCGGCTCCCACCAAGCCGGCACTGATCACCGGCGGCACGGTCGCAGCATTGGCCGCAGCCGCCGGTCTTCTGCTTGCCGGATGCGAGGCGGGCAGTGAGGGCGTGCGGAAGGAGGGCACCGCGCAGACCCAGTCCGCGGCGAAGCCCACCCGTGTGCCCGCGGCTTCGGCGGCCCCCACCCAGGGGAAGATCGACGCCGTCAAGCTGATCAGGTCCGACCCCAAGGTCAGTGATCAGGTCAAGAAGAACCTCAAGCCGTGCGAGAAGAACCAGTACCCCGTCGACGTGATCTACGGGCAGGTGACCGAGGGCTCCCGCAACGACGTGGTCGTCAACATCCTGACCTGCGGGGATTCCCTCGGGGTCGCCTCGTATGTGTACCGTGCCAAGGGCGACTCGTACGAGAATGTGTTCGCGGCCGAGCAGCCGCCCGTCTACGCCGAGATAGACCGCCGCGACCTGCGGGTCACCAAGCAGGTCTACGGTCCCGGTGACGCGGCGTGCTGTGCGTCGGGCGAGGACGTCATGACGTACCACTGGTCGGGGAACGAGTTCCGCGAGGCCAGTCGCACGCACACCGACTTCAGCAAGGTCGGCAACAACGACAAGGGTGAACTCCCGAGCGTGGGAACGGAGGGCTGAGAGCAGCGTGGCCGATACGCATGTGCTCTTCGTCGAGGACGACGACGTCATCCGCGAGGCGACCCAGCTGGCGCTGGAGCGCGACGGCTTCGAGGTGACGGCGGTGCCCGACGGGCTGCTGGGGCTGGAGCGCTTCCGCGCCCGCAGGCCCGACATCGCCCTGCTCGACGTCATGGTGCCGGGGCTGGACGGGGTGAGCCTGTGCCGCCGGATCCGTGACGAGTCGACCGTCCCCGTGATCATGCTGTCGGCGCGCGCGGACTCCATCGACGTCGTGCTCGGCCTGGAGGCCGGGGCCGACGACTATGTGACCAAGCCCTTCGACGGTGCCGTGCTCGTCGCCCGGATACGGGCCGTGCTGCGGCGCTTCGGGCACGCCGGCGGGGCGGGCTCCGCCGCCGACGAGCCCGAGCCGCTCGAGGGCGGTGTGCTGCGCTTCGGTGACCTGGAGGTCGACACGGAGGGCATGGAGGTGCACAAGGCCGGCGAGCCGGTTGCCCTGACCCCGACGGAGATGCGGCTGCTGCTGGAATTCTCCGCGGCGCCGGGCACGGTGCTCTCCCGCGACCGGCTGCTTGAGCGGGTCTGGGACTACGGCTGGGGCGGCGACACCCGCGTCGTCGACGTCCATGTGCAGCGGCTCCGGGGCAAGATCGGCCAGGACCGCATCGAGACGGTCCGTGGCTTCGGCTACAAGCTCAGAGGCTGACCACCCGATGGTGAACCACCGGGGCCTCCCGTGGTGAAGCTCAACCTCCGCTCCGGCCTGCGCTGGAAGGTCAGCCTCGCGATCGCCGGCGTCAGCGCGCTGGTGGCCGTCGCGCTGAGCCTGGTCGTGCACAACGCCGCGCGGCTGTCCATGCTCGACAACGCCCGTGACGTGATGGACTCGCGGGTGCAGATCGCCCAGGGCTACTACGAGAGCACCCACCGGCTGATGCTCCACGCGAAGCTGGACGACCCGGCGCTGCCCAAGCAGCTCAAGGACGCCGCGGCCGTGGGCCTGCGCGCCACCTATCTCCAGGACTCCGACGGCAAGGGCACCCCCGAGGTCTGGGCCTCGACCCCGCTGCGGAACGGCAAGATCCTCTCGATCCACACCCGCTTCCAGGACCGCTTCGCCATCCTCGACGCCCTCGACCGGGCACTGATCATCGGCTCGGTCGCGGTGGTGCTCGGTGGCTGTGCCCTCGGCATCCTCATCGGGGGCCAGCTCTCCCGGCGGCTGCGCAAGGCCGCCACCGCCGCCCGCAAGCTTGCCGACGGGGACGCCGAGGTGCGCGTACGCGACGCCATCGGGGGACGGGTGCGGGACGAGACCGACGACCTGGCCAGGGCTGTCGACGGCATGGCCGAGGCGCTCCAGCACCGGCTGGAGGCCGAGCGCCGGGTCACCGCCGACATCGCCCACGAGCTGCGCACCCCCGTCACCGGCCTGCTCACCGCCGCCGAGCTGCTGCCGCCCGGCCGCCCCACCGAGCTCGTCCGCGACCGGGCCCAGGCCATGCGCACCCTGGTCGAGGACGTCCTCGAGGTCGCCCGGCTGGACGGCTTCGCGGAGCGGGCCGAGATGCAGGACATCCGGCTCGGCGAGTTCGTCCTGCGCAGGGTCCGGATCGCGGAACCGCAGGCTCAGGTCAAGGTCGTGCGCGACGCCTACGTCTCCACCGACCCGCGCCGCCTGGAGCGCATCCTCGGCAACCTGCTCGCCAACGCCGCCAAGCACGGCAAGGGGCCGTTCGAGGTGACCGTGGAGGGGCGCGTGCTGCGCGTGCGCGACCACGGGCCGGGCTTCCCGGAGGAGCTGCTGAAGGAGGGCCCGAGCCGCTTCCGCACGGGCAGCTCGGACCGGGCGGGCAAGGGCCACGGTCTCGGCCTGACCATCGCGGCGGGCCAGGCGCGGGTGCTCGGGGCGCGGCTCACCTTCCGCAACGCGGACCCCGAGTCGGGAGAGGGCCACGGGGCGATCGCCGTGCTCTGGCTGCCCGAGTCCGCTCCGACGAACACGGGCAGCTTCCCGATCATCCAGGTCCCGGACTGAGGGGCGGGCCGCGCATCCGGCGCGGCGCGCCTGGTCAGGAGCCGCGTTCAGTTGCGTCGGCTGCATACGACGATGCTGGCACGGGGGTCTGACAACGACCCCCGCATACCCTCTGACCTGCGGTTTCGTCAGAGGTTCTCGCCGTGGGCGCTCAGGAAGGCGCGGGGCTCGACGGCGGTGCCGTAGTTCGGGGTCGTGCGGATCTCGAAGTGCAGGTGGGGGCCGGAGGAGTTACCGGTGG
The DNA here is from genome assembly GCF_040689515.1 of Streptomyces sp. NPDC051173. NCBI lineage: Bacteria > Bacillati > Actinomycetota > Actinomycetes > Kitasatosporales > Streptomycetaceae > Streptomyces > Streptomyces sp. NPDC051173. The sequence goes on along the minus strand of NZ_JBFBBD010000063.1, from coordinate 28,350 downwards.
AGCCGGAGAGGCCGATCTCCTGGCCGGTCGTGACGGCCTGCCCGACGTGCACGTCGACCTGCGACAGGTGGGCGTACTGCGAGTACGTGTTGTCGTCGTGCTTGATCACGATGGCGTTGCCGTACGCCGGGCCGTCGCCGCCGCCGTTCGGGCCGGCCTTCACGACCGTGCCGCCGTGCACGGCCTTCACGGACGTGCCGCTGTTCACGACGAGGTCCTGGCCGCTGTGCTTGCTGGCCCACATGTTGCCGGAGATCCCGAAGGGCTGGCCGATCTGGTAGCCGTCCACGGGCGCGACCCAGGCGTCGGCGCGCTTGCGCGATGCCTCGGCGGCCTTGCGGGCGTCCTCGGCGCGCTTCTCTGCGTCCTGCTTGGCCTTGGCCTGGGCGGCCTGCTCCTTGGCGGCGGCCTTCAGCTGGGTCTCGGCCTGGGTGTGCAGGGCGCCGCCCAGCGCCACCACGGACGCGAACGCCGGGACCTGCTCCTGGGTGGTGGAGGTGTCCGCCGCGAGCGCCACACCGGTTCCGAGGGCGAGCGAGGCGCCGAGCCCGGCCGTCACCACGGCGGCGCGGGAGCGCAGGGCGGACGTGCTCGCGTTACGGAAAGCGGTGCGCTTCGACATGAAGAAATACCTCCAGGCATGAATGAGTCCCGGCTGCGGACCGGGATCGCCATACCTTGGTAACCCGCAATTGCCGGGCGGCCAAGGGCGCCTTCTACTAGCGGATTTCGTATCCGGGCCGAAGGCATTTGGTCCCTACCCCCGGGCCCCGCCGGGGAAAATCACGCTTTTGTGGCGCCTGCCCGCCCGCTAATGCGGGTAGTAGTCGGAATTCGCCCTGTGCGGCTTGTCACCGCACCGGGACGTACGGCCTCCGCCGTTCCGGGACCAAGGCCCGTGCCCCGGCGGTACGCTCCCGTAGCCAGCAGACAACGGCCCGCACACGCCGGGGGGCGCCGCCATGCGCAGCGATTCGCACCACTCCGAGATCGACGACATCGAGCTGGCGGACGCCGTCCAGGCCGTCCGTGACGGCCTCACGGTGGCCGCGGCGCGCGGCACGGGCCAGGACGTCGTCTTCGACGTCGGCCCGATCGCCATGGAGTTCAGCGTGGAGATCCGCAGGGACCTCAAGGGCTCGGGCGGTGTGAAGGCCTGGGTCGTCAGCGCGGACGCGGAGGCATCCCGCGGCTCGACGCGCACGCACCGGGTCTCGTTCACCCTCACGCCGAAGGACGCCCGTACGGGCGGGAACCTGCGGGTGGGCAACGAGCGCCCCGGAGGCGTGTCCCGATTCGGCCCCACGGAGCCGTGATCGTCAATTCCGGGCGCGAATTCCACCGGAGGAAACGGAAAAGGCCGGCCCCGGAACCGTACGGTTCCGGGGCCGGCCTTTTCAGGCTGTTACCGGGGCGCCTTATGCGTCCTTGGAGAGATTCGGGCCCGCGCCACCGGCGGCGGACTCGATCGGCGGGGTGTCGGGCAGAGCCGACTTCTCCTCGCCGCGGAAGGTGAACTTCTTCTCCTCACCCTCGCCCTCGATGCCGACGACCACGATGTGGCCGGAGCGGAGCTCACCGAAGAGGATCTTCTCCGAGAGGATGTCCTCGATCTCGCGCTGGATCGTGCGGCGCAGCGGGCGGGCGCCCAGGATCGGGTCGTAGCCCTTCTTCGCCAGCAGCGACTTGGCCTCCGAGCTGAGCTCGATGCCCATGTCGCGGTCCTTGAGCCGCTCGTCCACCTTGGCGATCATGAGGTCGACGATCTGGATGATGTCTTCCTCGGTGAGCTGGTGGAAGACGACCGTGTCGTCGACGCGGTTGAGGAACTCGGGCCGGAAGTGCTGCTTGAGCTCTTCGTTGACCTTCGCCTTCATCCGCTCGTACCCGGTCTTGACGTCACCCTGGGCGGCGAAGCCCAGGTTGAAGCCCTTGGAGATGTCCCGGGTACCAAGGTTGGTCGTCATGATGATGACGGTGTTCTTGAAATCGACCACGCGGCCCTGGGAGTCGGTCAGGCGACCGTCCTCCAGGATCTGGAGCAGCGAGTTGAAGATATCCGGGTGGGCCTTCTCGACCTCGTCGAAGAGGACCACGGAGAACGGCTTGCGGCGCACCTTCTCGGTGAGCTGGCCGCCCTCTTCGTAGCCCACGTATCCGGGCGGGGAGCCGAAGAGCCGGGAAACGGTGTGCTTCTCGCTGAACTCCGACATGTCGAGGGAGATCAGCGCGTCCTCGTCGCCGAAGAGGAATTCGGCGAGCGTCTTGGACAGCTCCGTCTTACCGACACCGGACGGGCCCGCGAAGATGAACGAGCCGCCGGGGCGCTTCGGGTCCTTGAGGCCCGCACGCGTGCGCCGGATGGCCTGGGAGAGCGCCTTGATGGCGTCCTTCTGGCCGATGACGCGCTTGTGCAGCTCGTCCTCCATGCGCAGCAGGCGGGAGGACTCCTCCTCGGTCAGCTTGAAGACCGGGATGCCGGTGGCCGTGGCCAGGACCTCGGCGATCAGGTCGCCGTCGACCTCGGCGACGACGTCCATGTCGCCGGCCTTCCACTCCTTCTCCCGCTTGGTCTTCGCGGCGAGGAGCTGCTTCTCCTTGTCGCGCAGGGAGGCGGCCTTCTCGAAGTCCTGCGAGTCGATCGCGGACTCCTTGTCCCGGCGCACGTCGGCGATCTTCTCGTCGAACTCGCGGAGGTCCGGCGGCGCGGTCATCCGGCGGATGCGCATCCGGGATCCGGCCTCGTCGATCAGGTCGATCGCCTTGTCCGGCAGGAAGCGGTCGGAGATATAGCGGTCGGCCAGGGTGGCGGCCTGGACCAGCGCCTCGTCCGTGATGGAGACCCGGTGGTGGGCCTCGTAGCGGTCGCGCAGGCCCTTGAGGATCTCGATGGTGTGCGGCAGCGACGGCTCCGCGACCTGGATGGGCTGGAAGCGGCGCTCGAGGGCCGCGTCCTTCTCCAGGTGCTTGCGGTACTCGTCGAGCGTGGTGGCACCGATGGTCTGGAGCTCACCGCGGGCCAGCATCGGCTTGAGGATGCTGGCGGCGTCGATCGCGCCCTCGGCGGCGCCCGCACCCACGAGGGTGTGGAGCTCGTCGATGAACAGGATGATGTCGCCGCGGGTGCGGATCTCCTTGAGGACCTTCTTCAGGCGCTCCTCGAAGTCACCGCGGTAGCGGGAGCCGGCGACCAGGGCGCCGAGGTCGAGGGTGTAGAGGTGCTTGTCCTTGAGGGTCTCGGGCACCTCGCCCTTGACGATGGCCTGGGCCAGGCCCTCGACGACCGCCGTCTTGCCGACGCCGGGCTCGCCGATGAGGACCGGGTTGTTCTTCGTACGGCGGGAGAGCACCTGCATGACCCGCTCGATCTCCTTCTCGCGCCCGATGACCGGGTCGAGCTTGGATTCGCGCGCTGCCTGCGTCAGGTTGCGGCCGAACTGGTCCAGGACGAGCGAGGTCGAGGGGGTGCCCTCGGCCGGGCCGCCGGCGGTGGCGGCCTCCTTGCCCTGGTAGCCGGAGAGCAGCTGGATGACCTGCTGCCGGACCCGGTTCAGATCGGCGCCCAGCTTGACCAGGACCTGGGCGGCGACTCCCTCGCCCTCCCGGATCAGGCCGAGCAGGATGTGCTCCGTACCGATGTAGTTGTGGCCGAGCTGGAGGGCCTCGCGGAGCGACAGCTCCAGGACCTTCTTGGCACGGGGAGTGAAGGGGATGTGCCCGGACGGGGCCTGCTGCCCCTGCCCGATGATCTCCTCCACCTGCTGGCGGACCGCCTCGAGCGAAATCCCGAGGCTCTCCAGGGCCTTAGCGGCGACACCCTCACCCTCGTGGATCAGGCCCAGGAGGATGTGCTCGGTGCCGATGTAGTTGTGGTTGAGCATCCGGGCTTCTTCCTGAGCCAGGACGACAACCCGCCGCGCGCGGTCGGTGAACCTCTCGAACATCGTTAATCGCTCCTCAGAGCGGTCAGGCAGTTAGGGGTCGGTCCCCTCCCTGTCCTTCCGCATGCTAGTCCCGCGGGACGGGACAGCTCATTCCAACTGCCGACATCCGTCCGGATCACCCCCGCGTCGGCGGGGAAACCTGCTGCCGAACAGCCGACAACTCCTCCAACCCGATGGTGGGAGACGATGTTCCCGCAGGCCAGGCATATACGCTCACCACCACTACGCCCATGGCGAACGCACCCCTGGCCCGACACGCCCGCTCGGCACCACCTCACCGCCCCGGTGACGGGCCCCGACCGCTGCTGTACCGCCTCTTTCCCACTGGGAATGTCTTACCCGTACGCACCGCGGGTCCATGCGGCGCGGCCCTCACCCCTCAGCTACGGGCGAACAACCTCGCGCCTTCCGGAGCCTCCGTGCGCCCCTTGCCCCTTATACGGAGCGTGCCCAACTACCAACCCTGCGTAACCTCTTGGGCGCTCCTCAGTTGCACCGCGTATGAGCGTCGCCCTCCCCCGCCCCTGCGGCCCCGCATCTCCATGGTGCCAGGCACGCCACTGGTACGAGCATGAGCTGGGCTGGCCCACCACCGGTGCGGAGCCCTTGGAGCTGCTGACCGGGGTGCGCTTCGACGTCCTCGACCTGCCGCAGGACGCCGGCCGCGCTGTGCTCGCCCGGGTGGGCCGGACCGGGCCCGTCGCGCTCGACGAACGAGCGCGGAGGCTGCGGTTCCTGATCGCCGCCGGCAGCGCGGAAGAGCTGCCGGGGCTGCTCGACTGGCTGGAGTGGGGCGGGGTGGCCCTGGACCTGACCGCGCTGGGGTCGGGCGGCCGGATGGTCGCGCCCGTGCCCGCCGGCGAGGGCCGCGGGCACATCGGGGCGCTCGGCACGGGGAAGGCCGTATGGGTACGGCCTCCCGAGCCGGGGAGCGAGGTGGAGCCGACGCTGCCGGTGACCGGCCTCGGGGGCGATGAGGGCGCCCCCGATCTCGTGCGGCTCGTGAGCGCGGCGGCTACGGAGTGCCACCGGGCCCGGTTGCTGCGCGCCGGGGACGCGCGCACGCGCCGGCCGAAGGGAGATCAGCCGTTGGCCTTCTCGTACGCCTCACGGATGTCGGCGGGGACACGGCCGCGGTCGTTGACGCTGTAGCCGTTCTTCTTGGCCCAGGCGCGGATCTTCGCGGTGTCGGGGCTGCCACCACCGGTGACGGCGGCGCGCGCCTTGCCACGGGCACCCACGGCGCGGCCGCCGGTGCGACGGGCGGACTTCACGTAGTCCGCGAGCGCCCCGCGCAGCTTGTCCGCGTTGGCAGCGGTGAGGTCGATCTCGTAGGACTTGCCATCGAGCGCGAACGTCACGGTCTCGTCCGCCTCGCCACCGTCGAGGTCATCAACAAGAAGGACCTGAACCTTCTGTGCCACGGGGAATCCTTTCAGTGGAAAATGGGATTACGGAGGAATAGCAAACCGCCTTTCTCTGAAAAACACAAACCCCCCGGGAAGGTTCAGCCCGCCTTCCGCGTGGGAACGATGCCTTCCGGAGGTCTGGGATAGGGGCGCGATCCGGACATAGGGACCGCGATCACAGATGCAGAAGCATCCGGCTGTTGCCAAGGGTGTTCGGCTTCACCCGTTCGAGACCCAGGAACTCGGCAACGCCCTCGTCATAGGACCGCAGCAGCTCGCTGTAGACATCCCCGTCGACCGGTGTCTCACCGATCTCCACGAAGCCGTGCTTCGCGAAGAAGTCCACTTCGAAGGTGAGACAGAAAATGCGCCGGACGCCGAGCCAGCGGGCCGTCTGGAGGAGCTTGCCCAGTACCGCGTGGCCCACTCCACCGCCCTTGACGGCCGGGTCCACGGCGAGAGTGCGCACCTCCGCGAGGTCTTCCCACATCACGTGGAGCGCGCCGCAGCCGACGACCTCGCCGTCCTCGTCGCGCTCCGCCACCCAGAACTCCTGGATGTCCTCGTAAAGCGTGACCGTGGCTTTGTCGAGCAGGATCCGCTCACGAACGTACGTGTTGATGAGGCGGCGCACCGCCGGAACATCGCTGGTCCGGGCGCGGCGGACGGTGACGACTTTTGATTGTGCGGGCATGACCGGACGCTATCGCTCGGAGGCCCCCGCGCCGTCGGCGGGCCCGTCGAGTTGGACGACGCGGATGGCGTCGCGCAGGGCTTCGCGTTGTTCGGCCGACATCATCCCGAAGAAGGCGACGAGTGCGGCCGCCGGGTTGTCACTGACGGACCACGCTTCGTTCATCAGTGCGGCCGAGTAGGCGGCCCGGTTGGAGACCGCCTCATATCGATAGGCGCGGCCTTCCGCTTCCCGTCGGACCCAGCCCTTCTGATACAGGTTGTCCATTACGGTCATGACCGTTGTGTAGGCGATCGACCGTTCCCGCTGAAGGTCTTCCAGCACTTCTCGAACAGTGACCGGTCGGTTCCAGTCCCACACGCGCGTCATCACGGCGTCTTCCAGATCACCCAGGCGTCGAACCACACGCGAACAATAGTGGGAGATGTCTAGAATGCCGGTTTATCAGGGCAGGAAAAAGGGCGTACGACCGAGAAATGCAGTCTCGGACCGTACGCCCTCGTGGGCGCGGTGCGCCCAAACGGCAGACCGGCTTCCCCGGCGGGAAGTCGGGGACGCCGTCGGGGTGCCGCTCTAGGAGGCCTGCTCGGCACTCCCGGTGCGGGCCATGGCGGCGTCGACGATGGCGTCTTCCTTCGCCTTGTTCTCGCCACCCTGACTCTTGACGATCGTCACGATCAGCGCGATGAATGCGACCGCCATCACCACGGGCGGGACCAGCGCGGCGACATAGTCCATGGCCGTCGGCTCCTTCTGGTTCTGGATTCTGCGATTGGCTGAACGACCCGACCAGATTACGCGCGTATCAGGCGGGCCGGACCCGGGGGTCGGAAACCTCCGCCCCCGGCGGCGGGGCGGGCTTGCGGCGTGGCGGAAAGACCTCGCCGGGGGTGGGAATGGGGCGGTCGGGCCGCGGGGCCTTCGGCGAGGGCGCCGCCGGGACGGGCTTCTGCTCCGGTTTCGGCGCGGGCTTCGGGTCGGGCCGGGCCTCCGGCGCGGCGGGGGCCGCCGCGATCGCCGTCGCGCCCGCCGCCCGGCCGCCCGCGAGAGCGAGCAGGCGCGCACGGTGCGGCTCCGGCCGCGACATGGGCACCGCGCCGGTGACCGTGCGGCCGGCCAGCCTCGCCCGCACACCGAGCTCGGCGAGGTGCTCGCAGCGGTGCAGCAGCGCGCGGCGGCGGTCGGCCTCGGCGCCTCCGGACGGCCCCGCGCAGAGCTTGCGCAGAGCCGAGAGGTCCTCGGCGTCGGGCTGGTAGCCCGCCGAGAGGGCGTTCTGGAGCCGTTCGGTGTATCCGGCGGCGGTCCCGGGCAGTGCGGCGCGGTAACGGATGAGGTCGGCGAGGAGGAAGGCGCGCATCCGGCCGCCCTCGTGGGCCGCCTCGTCCACGGACTCCGCGAGCCGGAGGCACTCCCGTACCTCGTCGTCGCGCTCGGGGCCGGGGCACCTGTGCACGGACTGGGGGTCGAGGGCGATGGCGAGGGCTCGGCGCAGCACGCGCAGTTCGTCCGCGCTGAACGCCATGCCGCCGCGTGTTCCATAGGGCGTGGGCATGGGCTGACTTTAAGTGCTAAGCGGACAAAATTGTATGATCTGTGCGTTTTGGGCGTGGCATGAGGGGGTTTGCGCCGTTATGCACTACCTAGCGCGGGACCTCAGGCGCCCGACGGGCCGGGCCCGCAACGTTCTTGAGGGTGTTTCAGCCCAGAGGGTGTTTCAGCGCTGACGCCGGCGGGAGACGCCCACCGCTATCGCTCCGGCCGACAGGGCCGTGCCCGACGTGGTGGCGATGAGGAGGGTGCCGTCGGTGCCCGGGTCCTCCGTGCTGGCCGGGGCGGGGTCCCGGTCGAGGATCTCGACGCGGACCGGGGCCGAGTCGTTGGCCGGGTCCGGGTCGGGCACGGCCCCTCCGTCGTGGTCGAGGACCTGCACCCGGCCCTCCGCGCCCGCGACCTTCCTGTCGATGCGCACCTGGAAGCTCAGCGTCCTCAGGTCCCCTGCGAGGAAGTCCTCGCCGATCGCGCAGACGTACGCGGCCGGGCCCGCGGGCGCCGCCTTCGCCACGCACGGCTGCCGGCTGCCGCCCCGCGGCGGGCGTGCCGCGGTGATGGTGGTCCCGGCGGGCGGGATCACCTCGTACGTACCGGCGCCGTGGCCGGCCTGGGCCGGAGCGGGGGCGGGGCCGCCGTTCCTGACGCCCAGTTCGACCTCGACGGTCTGGCCGACGCGGCCCACGACGGGGTGGGCGACGGCTTGGTAGTCGGCGCTCGGCCGCTCCTCGGCGCACGCCGGAGCGACGGCCGGGCCCAGTCCGGCCGCCGCCACCGCGGCGGCGGCCGCGAGCCGTCGCATTGTCCGCTTCCTGCGCATACGCTCCACGCCCATCTTGTGCACGATGATGTCCCGCAGCTGACAGGACAGTTGGAGCGGTCCCCCGGTTGCGCCCGCGCGAGCATTCCTACGGGCGCGCCGCGGCCCCGACCGTACCGGGCCGGGCCCTATGTGCGGGCGACATTGCGTTCGTAGACCAGGCGCAGGCCGATGAGCGTGAGCCAGGGCTCGTGCTCGTCGATGACCGTCGCCTCACCGAGCACCAGCGGCGAGAGGCCGCCGGTGGCGATGACGGTGACGTCCTCCGGATCGTCGGCCAGCTCCCGGGCCATCCGGGCGACGACGCCGTCGACCTGGCCCGCGAAGCCGTAGAGGATGCCGGACTGCATGGCCTCGACCGTGTTCTTGCCGATGACGCTGCGCGGGCGGGCCAGCTCGATCTTGCGGAGCTGGGCGCCCTTGACGCCCAGCGCCTCCACGGAGATCTCGATCCCGGGGGCGATCACCCCGCCCGCGTACTCCCCGCGGGCGCTGACCGCGTCGAAGGTGGTGGCGGTGCCGAAGTCGACGACGACGCACGGGCCGCCGTACAGCTCGACGGCCGCCACGGCGTTGACGATGCGGTCGGCGCCGACCTCCTTGGGGTTGTCCATCAGGATCGGCACGCCGGTCTTGACGCCCGGCTCGACCAGGACCGCGGGCACGTCGCCGTAATAGCGGCGGGTGACCTCGCGGAGCTCGTGCAGGACGGCGGGGACCGTGGAACAGATCGCGATGCCGTCGATGCCGTCACCCAGCTCCTCGCCCAGCAGCGGGTGCATGCCCATCAGGCCCTGGAGCAGGACGGCCAGTTCGTCGGCGGTGCGGCGGGCGTCGGTCGAGACCCGCCAGTGCTCGACGATGTCCTCGCCGTCGAACAGGCCGAGGACGGTGTGGGTGTTGCCGACATCGATGGTGAGCAGCATCAGGCGGTCTCCTCCTGGAGGTCCAGGCCGATGTCGAGGATCGGGGAGGAGTGGGTGAGCGCGCCGACCGCGAGATAGTCCACGCCGGTCTCGGCGTAGGCGCGGGCGTTGACGAGCGTGAGGCGGCCGGAGGACTCCAGCATGGCGCGGCCCGCCACGAGTTCGACCGCCTCGCGGGTCTGCTCGACGGTGAAGTTGTCGAGCAGGATCAGGTCGGCGCCCTCGGCGAGGACCGGCGGGATCTGGTCGAGCCGGTCGACCTCGACCTCGATCGGCACCTCGGGGAAGCGCTCGCGGACGGACCGGAAGGCGGCGGCGACGCCACCGGCGGCGACCACGTGGTTGTCCTTGATGAGCGCCGCGTCGGACAGCGACATGCGGTGGTTGACGCCGTCGCCGCAGCGGACCGCGTACTTCTCCAGGGCGCGCAGGCCGACCGTGGTCTTGCGGGTGTCACGGACGGCGGCCTTGGTGCCCTTGAGGATGTCGGCCCACTCGCGGGTGACGGTGGCGATGCCGGACAGGCGGCACAGGAGGTTGAGCGCGCTGCGCTCGGCGGTGAGCAGGTCGCGGGTGCGGGTGCGCACGGTCAGCAGCTTCTGGCCGGCCGACACCCGGTCGCCGTCCTCGACGTGCCGCTCGACCTCGAACTCGTCGGTGCAGACGACCGAGAGGATGGCCTCGGCGATGCGCAGACCGGCGACGGTGCCGTCCTCGCGGGCGGTGAAGTCACCGGAGGCGACGGCGTCCTCGGGGATGGTCGCGACGGTCGTGATGTCCTCGCCGCCGTCGAGGTCCTCCTCGATGGCGAGGTGGGCGATGTCCTCGACCTGGAGCGGGTCGAGGCCGGCGTCGGCGAGCAGCTCGGCGAGCGCGGGGTCGAGCCCGCACTCCATGGCGTCCGCCTCGAACGTCTCGCCGCAGCCACAGCCGTCGCCACAGTCTCCGGCCACGGCTACCTCCTCGGACAGACCGATCTGGTGCAGGGGAAGGTCGTCGGTGGTGCTCACGGTGTCTCCTTGGGGACGGCGGGAGTGACGGGCGTGACTGCTGCGGCGGACACCGCGGGGAAGGCCGCGGAGTCCGTGCGGGAGACCGCAAGCGTACGGTCGGGGCGCATGGTGACCAGGAGGTGACGGCGCCAGGCGGCGTCGACGCGGTCGGGGAAGTCCTCGCGCCAGTGGCAGCCGCGGGTCTCCTCGCGGCGCAGGGCCGCGGCGACCAGGACGCGGGCGACGAGCAGGAGGTTGGTGGCCTCCCAGCTCTCGGTGCCCGGCTCGGCGGTCTTCCCGTCCGTCTCCAGCGCGGTGACGGCCTCGGCGAGCAGCCGGTCCAGGCCGGCCGCGGCCCGCTCCAGGCTCTCGGCGGAACGCAGCACTCCGGCGCCCGCGGTCATGATGCGCTGGATCGCGAAGCGGGCTTCGGGGGCGAGGAGGGGCGTGACCGGCCGGCCGGCGGCGGTGGGCTCGCCCGGGGCGGCGGTGGCGGCCGAGGTGATGTCGGCGGCGATGCGCTCGGCGAAGACCAGGCCCTCCAGGAGGGAGTTGGACGCGAGGCGGTTGGCGCCGTGGACGCCGGTGCAGGCGACCTCGCCGCAGGCGTAGAGCCCCGGCACCGTCGTACGGCCGCGCAGGTCGGTGCGGACGCCGCCGGAGGCGTAGTGCGCGGCGGGTGCGACCGGGATCGGCTCGGTCACCGGGTCGATGCCGTGGGCGCGGCAGGCGGCGAGGATGGTGGGGAAGCGGTGGGCCCACATCTCGGCGCCGAAGTGCCGGGCGTCGAGGTACATGTGCTCGGCGCCGAGCTCCTGCATGCGGCGCGTGATGCCCTTGGCGACGATGTCGCGCGGGGCCAGCTCGGCCAGCTCGTGGGCGCCGACCATGAAGCGGTGGCCGTCGGCGTCGACGAGGTGCGCGCCCTCGCCGCGGACCGCCTCGGACACCAGGGGCTGCTGCCCTTCCGCGTCGGGGCCGAGCCACAGGACGGTCGGGTGGAACTGGACGAACTCCAGGTCGGAGACCTCCGCCCCGGCGCGCAGGGCGAGCGCGACGCCGTCACCGGTGGAGACGGCGGGGTTGGTGGTCGCGGAGAAGACCTGGCCCATGCCGCCGGTGGCCAGCACGACCGCCTTGGCGCGCACGGCGCCGACGCCGTCGTGGCAGCCCTCGCCCATGACGTGCAGGGTGACCCCGGCGGCGCGGCCTTCGGCGTCCTTGAGGAGGTCGAGGACGAGGGCGTTCTCCACGGTCTTGATGCCGGCGGCGCGGACGGCCTCGACCAGGGCGCGGGAGATCTCGGCGCCGGTGGCGTCGCCGCCGGCGTGCGCGATGCGGCGGCGGTGGTGGCCGCCCTCGCGGGTCAGCAGGATCTCGCCGGTGGTGCCGTCGGTGTCGAAGAGGGCGCCGGTGTCGATGAGACGGCGCACCGCGTCGGGGCCCTCGGTGACCAGCGTGCGGACGGCCTCCTCGGAGCACAGTCCGGCGCCGGCGACGAGGGTGTCGTCGAGGTGCTGCTCGGGGGTGTCGCCGTCACCGAGCGCGGCGGCGATGCCGCCCTGCGCCCAGCGCGTGGAGCCGTCGTCGAGGCGCGCCTTGGTGACGACGGTGACGTCGGCACCGGCGGCGGCGCAGCGCAGCGCGACGGTGAGCCCCGCGACGCCGGATCCGACGACGACCACATCGGCGTCGACGGACCAGCCGGGACGGGGCGCGTGCAGCCGTATGCCGGTCATCGCTGTGCTCCGGTTCCCGTGAAGGTCAGGGTGATGTTGTCGATGAGGCGGGTGGTGCCCACCTTGGCGGCGACGGCCAGGACGGCTTCGCCGCTGTGGCCGCCGGTGACCTCGGTGAAGTCCGCCGGGTCGACGAGTGCCAGATAGTCGAGGACGACCGGCGGCTCCCTGCGGGCCGCGTCGTCGAGGACGGCGCGGGCGGCGCCGCGGACGGCGTCGGGTCCCTGGCCCGCGGCGGCTCCGGCGGTGAGCAGGGCGCGGGATATCTCCAGGGCGGAGGCGCGGTCGGCGGCGGAGAGGTAGCGGTTGCGGCTGGAGAGGGCGAGGTTGTCGTCCTCGCGGACGGTGGGGACGCCGACGATCTCCACGGGGAAGTTGAGGTCGCGGACCATGCGGCGGATGAGCGCGAGCTGCTGGGCGTCCTTCTGCCCGTAGAGCGCGACGTCGGGCCGGGTGAGGTGGAGGAGCTTGGCGACGACGGTGAGCATGCCGTCGAAGTGGCCGGGGCGGGAGGCGCCTTCGAGGCGCTCGCCCATGGGCCCCGCGGTGATCCGCACCTGGGGCTCGCCGCCGGGGTAGACCTCGTCGACGGCCGGGGCGAAGACGGCGTCGGCGCCGGCCTCCTCGGCGATGGCGAGGTCGGCGTCGAGGGTGCGCGGATATCGGTCGAGATCTTCACCCGCGCCGAACTGGAGGGGGTTGACGAAGACGGTGACGACGACCTGGCCGCCGGGCCCCACGAGCTCGCGGGCGGTGCGGACCAGGGTGGCGTGGCCCTCGTGGAGGGCGCCCATCGTCATCACGACGGCTCGCCGGCCCTCGTGGGGCAGGCCGTGCAGCTCCTTCGCCGTGCGGGTGAGCCGGGTGGTCATTCGTTGCCTCCGTCCGCGAGGACGCCGAGCAGGTCCTCCGCCAGTTCCGGCTTGAGCAGGCCGTGCGCGAGGGCGCGGTCCGCGGTCGTGCGGGCCATGGCCAGGTATCCGGCGACGGCCTGGGGCGCGTGGGTGCGCAGCTCCGCGATGTGGGCGGCGACGGTGCCCGCGTCACCGCGGGCCACCGGGCCGGTGAGGGCGGCGTCGCCGCTGCGCAGGACGTTGTCGAGCGCGGCGCCGAGCAGGGGGCCGAGCATGCGGTCGGGGGCGGCGACGCCCGCGGTGCGCAGCAGGTCCATGGCCTGGGCGACCAGGGTGACCAGGTGGTTCGAGCCCATGGCGAGGGCCGCGTGGTAGAGGGGGCGGGCGCTCTCCGCTATCCACTCGGGCTCGCCGCCCATCTCGATGACCAGGGCCTCCGCGGCGAGCCGCAGCTCGTCGGGCGCGGTCACGCCGAAGGAGCAGCCCGCGAGGCGCTCCACGTCCACCTGGGTGCCGGTGAAGGTCATGGCGGGGTGCAGGGCCAGGGGCAGGGCTCCGGCCCGGCGCGCCGGGTCGAGGACGGCCGTGCCGTGGCGGCCCGAGGTGTGCACGATGAGCTGGCCGGGGCGGACGGCGCCGGTCTCGGCGAGCCCGGCGACGAGCCCGGGGAGGGCGTCGTCGGGCACGGTGAGCAGCACCAGCTCCGCCCGTGCGAGCACTTCGGTGGGCGGGACGAGGGGCACCCCGGGGAGCAGCTCGGCGGCTCGGCGCACGGAGGCGTCCGAGACTCCGGAGGCGGCGACCGGGCGGTGCCCGGCGAGCCGCAGCGCGGCGGCCAGCGAGGGGCCGACACGGCCCGCGCCGACGACCCCGACGGTGAGCCGGGCGGGCCGGTCCTGTGGGCTCGGGTGCTGCGGGATGGATTGTGCGTTCACGCGGCGATGGCCTTCCGTTCCAGTCCTGGGGTCCCCCATGCCGCAGGCCAGGGGCGGGTACCGGACGATTCCTTCGTCATGCTACGCGAGTGTGGGCGGCCCCTTCCGGGTGTCCCCAGCCCTGTGGACAACCGGCCTGTGGATAACTCGGGCGGTGCTCCGGAAGTGGGTCATCATCGGGTCATGGCCCGGGCACGGTCCGGGGCGTGACCGACGACGGGACCGAGGAGGGGCCGGGATGACGACGGTGCGGGAGCCCATGGCGGGGCCGGCGGGGAGACCGGCCGATGGGGAGGGTGTGGACCGGGCGCGCAGGGTCGCCGCCGTGCGGGGATCCGAGCGGGTCCTGTCGTCGGGCCTACCGGTGCTGACGGTCGTGGAGCGGCTGGCGGCGCTGGCCGCGGAGGCCCCGGCGGGGTGCGGCCTGGACGGGCCGGTGGATGTGTACGGCGACGGGATCGTCGGCGAGCTGGAGCGCAGGGTCGCGGAGCTGCTGGGCACGGAAGCGGCGGCGTTCTTCCCGACGGGCACGATGGCGCAGCAGGTGGCCCTGCGCTGCTGGGCCGGGCGCACCGGCAGCCCGGTCGTGGCGCTGCACCCGATGTCCCACGTGGAGACGTCGGAGCGCGGGGCGTACGCACAGGTCAGCGGCCTGCGCGGGGTGCGCCTCGGGGGCGGTCCCCGGCCGCCGTCGGCCGCGGACGTCCGTGATCTCGACGAACCCTTCGGGACGCTGGTGCTCGAACTGCCGCTGCGGGAGGCGGGCTTCCTCCTGCCCACGTGGGAGGAGCTCACGGCCGTGGTGGAGGCGGCCCGCGAGCGGGAGGCGGTGGTCCACTTCGACGGCGCGCGGCTGTGGGAGTGCGCGAGCCACTTCGGGGTGGGTCTGGCCGAGGTGGCGGCCCTGGCGGACTCCGTCTACATGTCCTTCTACAAGTCGCTCGGCGGCATATCGGGGGCCGCGCTGGCGGGGCCGGCCACGCTGGTGGAGGAGGCGAGGGCGTGGCGGCACCGGTACGGCGGCGAGGTCTTCCAGCAGTGGCCCGCCGCGCTCGCGGCGCTGACCGGGCTGGAGCGTGAGCTGCCCCGGCTCCCGTCGTACGTGGCACACGCCGCGGTCGTGGCGGCGGCGCTGGAGGAGGGGTTCCGGGCGGCCGGGGTGCCGTGGTTCCGGGTCGGTCCGCGGGTGCCGCACACCCACCAGTTCCGGGTGTGGCTGCCGTATCCGGCCGGAGTGCTGGACGAGGCCGGGGTGTCGCTGGCGGAGGAGACGCGCACGAGCGTGTTCGGCGGCTGGTCGCCCTCCGACGTGCCCGGTCTGTCGTTCACCGAGGTCACCGTCGCCTCGTCAGCACTGAGCTGGACGCCCGAGGCGGTCGTCGAGGCGGTCGGCGCCCTCCTGGCCCGGGTTCCGGCAGGCACCGGAGGCGCAGGGTGAGGCGGGCTCGGCGGTACGGACCTCCGGAGCGGGGTGGACCTCCGGCGCGGGGCCGGCGGTGACGCGGGCGACCGGCTGCGCCTGGGTGCGCGATCCCGGGCTGAGGGAGGAGCGGAGGGAGGAGACTCGCAGGAAGGAGAGCAGCGAATTCCAGCGGGCGCGGCGGGCCGCGACGCGCTCGTCGACGACGGCCCGGAAGTCCCTCCAGGTGCGGAATTCACGGAGGGCCTGGAGCTGGCCGTCGCCCGGGGTGGGCGGGGCGGGCTCCTGATGCTGAGCAGTGCGGTAGAGGTCGAGCATGTGCTGCTGAGTGGCGTTCATGACCCCACCCTGCGCCGATTGCGGAGCGACTGGCGCGCCGATTGACGAGGACTGTCAATCGACGGCCCGACCTGCGAAAAGAGAGGCACGATAAGCACATGAGCGTGGACATCGACATCACCGGACTGCCGCTCGAGCGCATCCAGTTCTGCCCGTCGCCCCTGGCCGAGCTGGGCGCGATGCTGCACGCGCTGGCCGAGCCCGGTCACCACCCGGGGCTGCACGCCTGGGCCACCACCACCGCTTCCTCGCTCAAGGCGGATCTCGCCGACCGGCTGACCGAGGCGGACTTCCTGTGGCGCTCCACGCGCTCGGACATCCTGCTCCCCGCCGTCCCCCGGGCCACGCTCGCCGAGGAGCTCGACGACCTCGACCGGATGGACGACGAGACGTTCACGTCCGCGGCCTTCGAGATCACCTGCATCTCCGGCTACGAGAAGGGCTGGCCCTCGCCGCTGGTGGACCCCGGGCAGCGGGCACGGGTCCTTGAGCTCTCGGCCGCCCGCGGGCCGCGGCAGGCGGCCTTCGCGGAGCGGATGCTGGAGGCCCCCGATGTGCTGCGCGCCTGGCTACGGCGTCTCTTCGAGGACTGCGAGCAGGCGTTCTTCGGTGACAACTGGCAGCGGGTCCGGGTGCAGCTGGCCGCCGACGCCCGGCACAAGGCCGACCTCCTCCAGCGCAAGGGCCTCGGGGAGGCTCTCAGCGCGGTCTCCCCCGCCGTCTCGCTCAGCGAGGACCGGTCGCGCATCGTCGTCGACAAGCTGGCGAACGGGCGGACGACCGCCGCGTACGGGCAGGGGGTGACGTTCCTGCCGACGGCCTTCGGCTGGCCGCACCTCTTCGCCGTCCACCGGGTCGGCTGGCAGCCGGTCATCCAGTACCCGGTGACCGCCACCGAGCTTCCCCAGCCCACGGCCCCGCACCTGGTGCAGCAGCGGCTGGAGGCGCTCGCCCACCCGGTCCGGATGCGGCTGTGCCGCACCCTCTCGCGCGGCCCCCACACCACGGGTGAGCTGTCCGCCGCGTACAACCTGACGCCGCCCGAGGTGTCGCGGCACATAGCCGTGATGAAGAAGGCGGGTCTGCTGAGCACGCGGCGGCGCGGCAGGTACGTCCTGCACCAGCTGGATCTGACGACGGTGGCGCGCTTGGGGAGCGACTTCCTGGAGACGGTGCTCCGGTGACGGCGGGGCGGCCCCCGGAGGGTTCGCCCGCGCCCCGCCGAAGACCTGGGCGCTCCGCTGGAAGTCGAGTCCGTCGTTCGCGGGCACGTCGTGGCTGGTCGCGCCCGCGCGGCGGAGCCGCACGGCGGCACGGTCCCGCGCCCTTCGGGCGCGGCCGAACCGCGCAGGACTTCGCCGAGTCCGCTCAGACCACCTCGTAGACCCGCCCCGTCTGGCGGCCCTCGACCGAGCGGATGTACGCGTTCGCGACGCGGCTGAGCGGTACGGACTCCATGCCGGGGAAGAACGCTCCGTACGCGTCGAGGGACTCGGTGACCACGGTCGGGCTGACGGCGTTGATCCGCTGCGGCGGGAGCTCGATCGCGGCCGCGCGGACGAACGCCTCCACCGCGCCGTTCGCCGCGGAGGCGGCCGCCCCCGCGAAGATCGGCTCGTGCGTCAGCACACCGCTGATCAGGGTGAAGGACCCGGTCGGGGACAGGTGACGGGAGCCCTGCCGGACGAGCTCGATCTGGCTGAGCGCCTTGCCCCGGAAGGAGGCGGCGACATCGTCGGCGGTCAGCTCGCCCAGCGGCTTGAAGACGGCGTCGCCCGCCGCGCACACCACCGCGTCCAGCCCGCTCCCGCCCGCCACCCGCTCGTAGAGCCGGCCCACGGCCGCGGGGTCGGTGATGTCGCAGACCACGTCGCCGCCCGTACGGCCGACGGTGATCACGTCATGGCCGCGCCCGGCCAGTGCCGTGCCCACCGCGCCGCCCAGGGTGCCGGAGGCTCCGACGAGGAGAATCTTCATGCTGACCGTCCAGGGAATCGCGAGGAACAACAGGAACGGCTCCGACGCTAATCAGCCCTCCGCCCACCCGGAAATGCCTTCTGCACAGCGACTATGCTCCGCACGCATGGATGTGGAACTGCGTCACCTCAGGGCCCTGGTGGCCATCGCCGACGAGGGCACCGTCACCGCAGCCGCGGCGCGTCTGCACCTGACCCAGCCCGCCCTGTCCCGCACCCTCGCCCAGCTCGAACAGCGGGTGGGGGTCCGGCTCGTCGACCGCTCGTCCCGCCACCTGGCCCTCACGCCGCCCGGCCGGACCCTGCTGGAGCACGGCCGGGCGATCCTCGCCCACATGGACGCCGCGCTCGCCGACGCCGCGGCCGTCTCCCGCCCCCTGCGGCTGGGGTACAACTGCGCCGTCCTCGGTGAGCTCACCGTGCCGCTGCTGCGTTCCTGGCGCCGGGACCATCCGCACGTCCCGCTGGAGCTGCGCCGGATGGACAACCGCACCGCCGGGCTCGCCACCCGCGAGGTCGACGTGGCGATCCTGCGGGTCCTGCCCACGGACCCCCGCATCCACGCCGAGGCGCTCTTCCTGGAGGAGCGCGTCGCCGCGCTGCCCGACGACCACCCGCTCGCGGGCGAGGCCGCCGTCACCCTGGCCGAGCTCCGCGTCGAGACGCTCGTGGTCTGCCCGGAGACCGGCACCGCGGGCGCCGAGCTCTGGCCTGCCGCGCTGCGCCCGCGCCGTACGACGGAGGTGCGCAACGTCGACGAGTGGCTGACCGCCGTCGCCGCGGGGCAGGCGGTCGGCCTCGCGGCGGCGGGCACGCGGGAGAGCCACGCGCACCCCGGCGTGCGCTATGTCCCCGTCACCGACGCCCCGGCGGCCACGGTCTACCTCGCCCGGCCCGCCCAGCCGACGCATCCGGGCACGGACGACTTCCGCCAGGCGGTGCGGGCCGTCGTCTGTGCCTGAGCGGGCCCAAGGGGCCTACCTGTCCGAGCGGGCCCAGGGGCCTACTGCGCCGCTCCCCCGCCCGCCCGAACGAGCCCGCTCTCGTACGCGAGCACCACGACCTGGACCCGGTCGCGCAGTCCCAGCTTGGTGAGGATCCGTCCCACGTGGGTCTTCACGGTGGCCTCGGAGAGCACCAGCCGTCCCGCGATCTCGCCGTTGGACAGCCCCTGCGCCACCAGCAGCATCACCTCGCGCTCCCGCTCGGTGAGCCTGCTCAGCTCGGCGCTCGTGGGCTCGTTGCCCGTGCTGGGCAGCATGGGGGTGAAACGGTCCAGCAGCCGGCGGGTCGTGCTGGGCGCGACCACCGCGTCACCGCTGTGCACGGCCCGGATCGCGCCCAGCAGTTCGGCCGGGGGCACGTCCTTCAGCATGAAGCCGCTCGCGCCGACCTTCAGCGCGGAGAAGGCGTATTCGTCCAGGTCGAAGGTGGTCAGGATGAGCACCTTCGGCGGGTCGTCCTGCGCGCAGATCCGGCGGGTCGCCTCCACGCCGTCCAGGCGCGGCATGCGCACGTCCATCAGGACGACGTCCACCTCGGTCCCGGCCAGCACCTCCAGGGCCTCCGCACCGTCCCCGGCCTCGGCGACGACGTCCATGTCGGGCTGGGCCGCCAGCACCATGCGGAAGCCGGTGCGCAGGAGCACCTGGTCGTCGACGAGCATCACGCGGATCGACATGCGTGGTCCCTTTCCTCGGTGTTCATCAAGTCTGCCAGCGCTGACTGTTTTCGATCAGTCTTGATCAGTATGTGATCGCGGGGCGTCCCGCGAACGGCACCCGGCGGGTCAGCGGCCACCGGGCTTGATCGGCAGCAGCACGCTGATCCGGAAGCCACCGCCCGGCCGCGGCCCGGCGTCCAGGGTGCCGCCGACCATCCCGACCCGCTCGCGCATGCCGATCAGCCCGTGCCCCATGCCGTCGGCGCCCCCCGCCTCGTACAGCTCCTGCTGCGCGCCCCGGCCGTCGTCCTCGACCAGCAGGCCGAGCCCGTCGTCGAAGAAGGTCAGGCGCACGCTCGCGCCCGCGCCCGGACCGCCGTGCTTGCGGGTGTTGGTGAGCGCTTCCTGCACGATGCGGTACGCGGTCAGCTCCACACCGCTCGGCAGCGGCCGTGGCGCGCCCTCGACCTGGAAGTCCACCGGCAGCCCCGCGCCGCGCACCTGCTCCACGAGGTCGCCGATCTGCTCCACGTCGGGCTGCGGTACGTACTCACCGCCCTCGCCGCCCTCCTCCGTGCGCAATACGCCCAGCAGCCTGCGCATCTCGGCGAGCGCCTGGCGCCCGGTGCCGGAAATGGTCTCCAGGGCCTGCTTGGCCTGATCGGGCGAGGCGTCCAGGACGTACGCGGCGCCGTCGGCCTGAACCACCATCACCGAGACGTTGTGCGCGACGACGTCGTGCAGCTCCCGCGCGATCCGCGCCCGCTCCGCGACCACCGCCATCCGCGACTGCTGCTCGCGCTCCTTCTCCAGCCGCGTGGCCCGCTCCTCCAGCTGCGCCCAGTACGCCCGGCGGGTGCGCATCGAGTCGCCGAGCACCCAGGCCAGGACGAACGGAACGGTGATGAAGACCGTCCCGACGACGCTGGTGGTCATCGTCTGGTCGGGGTCGGACCAGCGCAGATTGGCGAGCGTCGGCGCGATCAGGCCGCCGATCAGCGCGTAGCGGGACGCCCAGCGGGTGTTGCCGGACGCCACCGTGTAGATGATCACGAGCAGCGCGAAGTCGGCGAGGTTCTGCCCGGTGTCGAAGACGAGCTGGGCCAGCCCGACCGCCGTCGCCAGCAGCAGCATCTTCTCCGGCCAGCGCCTGCGCAGCGCGATCACCGCGCACAGCGCGACCGCGACGACCGCCTTGACGAGGCCCGACGCGTGCCCGGCCCCGGTCGACCCCTCGGCGATGGTGATCAAGCTGAGGCCGAGCAGCAGGACGGCCCAGAAGCTGTCCACACCCGTCGGGTGCCTGCGGAGAAAGTCGTAGAGGCGCTGCACGTCACCCAGCGTAGGCATGTCGCGTACGTGCCGGGGTCAACCGGACGATCGATCCGACGACGCCCCGCCTACTCCCCAAGGTGGAGGCGGTGTGCCGCCCAAGGGCGCATAGCGTGTGCGTATGGCAAGCGGAACAACAACGTGGCGGGCCGCCACCGAGGCCGCCCTCTACGGCCCGAGCGGCTTCTACCTGCGTCCTGAGGGCCCCGCCGGGCACTTCCGTACCTCGGTGCACGCCTCGCCGCTCTTCGCGGGTGCGGTTGCGGAATTGCTGCGGCGCGTCGACGCGTCGCTGGGGCACCCGGCGGAGCTGGCGTTCACGGATGTCGGCGCGGGCCGGGGTGAGCTGCTCACCGCGGTGCTCGCGCGCACCGCGCCCGAGCTGGGCGCGCGGCTGCGCCCGTACGCCGTGGAGCGCGCCGGGCGGCCCCCGGGGGTCGACGAGCGCGTCACCTGGCTGAGTGAGCTCCCCCAGGGCGTGGACGGGCTGCTTTTCGCCAACGAATGGCTGGACAACGTGCCGACCGACGTCGCCGAGACGGACGCGGAGGGCGTCGCGCGCCAGGTGCTCGTCCAGGAGGACGGCGAGGAGCTCCTCGGCGAGCCGGTGACCGGCGCCGACGCCGAGTGGCTCGCCCACTGGTGGCCGCTCGACGGCGCGCCGCCCGGCAGCCGCGCGGAGATCGGCCTGCCGCGCGACGCCGCCTGGGCGCGGGCGGTGGGCAGTCTGCGCTCCGGGCTGGCGGTCGCCGTGGACTACGCGCACCAGCGCGCCGCCCGGCCGCCGTTCGGGACCCTGGCGGGCTTCCGGGAGGGCCGCGAGGTGCGGCCGGTGCCGGACGGTTCGTGCGACATCACCGCACACGTCGCCTTGGACGCGTGCGCGGGTCCGGGCAGTTCGCTGCTGACCCAGCGCGAGGCCCTGCGCGCCCTCGGCGTCGACGGCGGCCGGCCCCCGCTGTCGCTCGCGTCGTCCGACCCGGCCGGTTACGTACGGGCGCTGGGCGCGGCCGGCGAGGCGGCCGAGCTGCTGGCACCGGCGGGGCTGGGCGGCTTCGGCTGGCTGGTGCAGCCGGTCGGCGGCGCCTGCGCGGGACTGCTGGAAGCCGCCGGAGGCCACCCGGACGGGGAAGGCTGACAAACTACTCCCATGGCCCCTACCACTGAGACGACTGTCGGCATCGGCGGCGCGGCGGAGAGCACCGACATGGTGCTCAACATCGGGCCGCAGCACCCGTCCACCCACGGTGTGCTGCGGCTGCGGCTCGTCCTGGACGGGGAGCGGATCCAGCACGCCGAGCCGGTCATCGGCTATATGCACCGGGGCGCGGAGAAGCTGTTCGAGGCGCGCGACTACCGGCAGATCATCATGCTCGCCAACCGCCACGACTGGCTGTCGGCCTTCTCCAACGAGCTCGGGGTCGTGCTCGCGGTGGAGCGGATGCTGGGCATGGAGGTCCCCGAGCGCGCCGTGTGGACGCGCACGCTGCTCGCCGAGCTGAACCGGGTGCTCAACCACCTGATGTTCCTCGGCTCGTACCCCCTCGAACTGGGCGGGATCACGCCCGTCTTCCACGCCTTCCACGAGCGCGAGCAGCTCCAGACGGTGATGGAGGAGGTCTCCGGCGGCCGGATGCACTACATGTTCAACCGCGTCGGCGGCCTCAAGGAGGACCTGCCCGCGGGCTGGCTCGCCCGCGCCCGGCACGCGGTGGCCGACGTCCGCTCGCGGATGGACGTCTACGACCGGCTCGTGCTCGGCAACGAGATCTTCCGCGGGCGCACGCGCGGCGTCGGCGTGCTCTCCCGCGAGGCGGTGCACGCGTACGGCGTCAGCGGGCCGATCGCCCGCGCCTCCGGTGTGGACTTCGACCTGCGCCGCGACGAGCCGTACCTCGCGTACGGCGAGCTGCGGGACACCCTGAAGGTGGTCACGCGCGAGGACGGCGACTGCCTGGCCCGCTTCGAGTGCCTGCTGGAGCAGACGCACAACTCGCTGGAGCTGGCGGAGGCGTGCCTGGACCGGATCGCGCAGCTGGCGCCCGGTCCGATCAACCAGCGGCTGCCCAAGGTCCTCAAGGCACCGGAGGGCGCGACGTACGCCTGGACGGAGAACCCGCTCGGCCTCAACGGCTACTACCTGGTGTCCAAGGGCGAGAAGACGCCGTACCGGCTCAAGTTGCGGTCGGCGTCGTTCAACAACATCCAGGCGCTGACCGAGCTGCTGCCGGGCACGCTGGTGGCCGACATGGTGGCGATCCTGGGCTCGCTGTTCTTCGTCGTCGGCGACATCGACAAGTGATCGACAAGTGATCAGCAAGTAGGAGCGCGAAAAGCGTGACCCCCGGTGGACAGGTCCACCGGGGGTCACGCTTTTCGCGGCACCGTCACGATATGGCGCTGCGCAGCTCCACGACGTCTATCTGCTCGGTCTCGTCGTGCGCGGTCAGGTCGATGACGTCCCCTTTGGAGTCGTCGTCCCGCTCCGCCGCCTCGGCCTCGGCGAGCGCCTCCTCGCCGACGACGTCCGCGAGGTCCGTCTCCTCGACGGGCCGCGTGGCGGACGGCGTCCGCTGGGTGCCGAAGAAGTCGAAGCCGCCCTGCGTGCGCGAAGCGGGACGCCGGGCGGGGTGCTGCTGCGGCACGACCGCGGAGGCGGGCCGGGCCGCGGGAGGCGTGCTCTTCGCGGCGGGGGCCTCCGGGGCCTCTTCGGCCTCGTCGGCGGCGCGGTCCTCGGCTTCCCCGGCTTCCCCGGCTTCCCCGGCTTCCTCCGCGGCCTCCGTGGCCTCCGCGGCCCTCGAAGCCTCCACGGCCTTCAGAGCCTTCGTGGCCTGAAGGTCCTGGGTGCCCTCGGCCTGGGGAGCGGCGGTCTCGGTCTCCTCGACGGCCTTCGCGCCGCCCGTACGCCGTTTGGCGGCCCTCGCCGCGTCCGCGGCGCTCAGGGTCTCGCCGGTGGCAGGCAGCCCGCTCGGGGGCACGACGGCCGTCAGCGCCGGAGGCGCGTCCTGGCCGGAGTCCGTAGCCGTGGCTTCCGCGTCCCGCTGGATCGCCGCGTTCCGCTCCAGGTCGCGCAGTGCCTCGGCGGCCCTGCGGTACGCGGAGGCAGCGACGGCGGACCCCGCCGTGCCGGCCGAAGCCGCGGCGGACTCCAGCGCCTTCGCCCCGCGGGGCGCGGTGCCCCGGGCCTGACGGCGGCCCTCCAGCGCGCTGGCGCGGCCGGTCTCGGCAGCGGCGTAGCGGCGCAGCAGGTCGGCGTGTTCGGTACGGAGGCGGGCGAGCTCGGCGCGCTTGCCGCGCAGCTTGGTCTCCGCCTTGGCGCGGCCGGTGCGGGCTTCCTCCAGCTCGGTCTCCAGCTCGGCGACGCGTTCGTCGGTCTTCCACTCATCGCGCACCCGGGCGGCGTTGAGCTGGGCGACCCGCTTCCCGGCGGCGCGGTCCCAACGGCGCATCAGCACGGCACCGACCACCGCGGCGGCGGCAGCGGCGGCGGCCAGACCCCGGATGACGACCGTTTCACCTACCACCCAAGCACCGGCGGCAGCGGCGACCGATGTCGCGACGACCGTCGACGGGGGAAGAAGCCTGTGCAGGGGCGGTGAATGGCGATGGCGTCCTCGTGGCATGGCCTGAAACTTACCGTGCGTCGCCTCAGGAGTGTGACTCCACCACCAAACTCTTCCCTTGATCTTACTTCTCGCCTACTTCTTCTCCTTCGTCAGCAACCCCTTGTCCTTGAGGTACTGCGCGGCCACATCCGCGGGCTTGAGCCGCTGCGCGTCGACCTTCTTGTTGAGTTCGGTGAGATCGGCCGTGGTCAGCACGCTGTTGAGCTTGCCGAGGGCATCGGCGATCTTCTGTGTGCCGGCCTTCTTCGCATTCACGACGGGCAACACGTTGTCGGAGTTCTGGAGCTTCTTGTCGTCCTCCAGCAGAACGAGTCCGAACTGTTCGAGCGTGGCGTCCGTGGTGGTGGTCAGCACCATCTGGTCCTTGCCGGACTTGACGGCCTGTTTGGCCTGCGTACTGCCGACCTCCAGCGGGTCGATGCCGGTGACGTCGATGCCGTACGTCTTCTCCAGACCGGGCTGGCAGAAGGGCCGCTGGGGGCATTCGTCGCCCGCCGCGAGCTTGACCTTCTCCTTTGCCGCGCCCAGCTCGGAAAGCGTCTTGAGCTGGTGTTTCGCCGCGAACTCCTTGGTCACCGCGAAGGCGTTCTGGTCGACGGCCCGGCCGGCGTCCAGCACCTTGAGGCCGCGCGGCTCGGCGAGTTTACGGAGCGCCTTCACCGTGGCGCCGGCATCGGCCGAGGCGACCGTCGGAGCGTCCTTGCCGTTCTGCTTCTTGTTGAGGAATTCGGCGAGCGTCGCGGCATACTCCGGGACGATGTCGATCTTGCCGTTCTCCAGCTCCGGTTCATAGAGCTCGCGGGCGTCGACGGTCTTGATCGACGTCGAATAGCCGGCGTCCTTCAGCAGGCCCGCATATATCTCGGCGAGCACCTTGGACTCGGTGAAGGAGGCCGATCCGATGACCAGCGAACCCTCGCCGGGCCGCCCGGAGGCGTCACCGCCACCGGACTTCTCCAGGCTGTCGCCACCGCACGCGGCGAGACCCGCCGTCAGGGTGGCGACGCCCGCCACCGCCAGCAGCGCGCGCGTGGTCCGCGCTCGACGCGGGGTCCTGCTCATGGGGAACTCCATCCGTTCGGTCGGGCGTCCGGGTGTGCCGGACGCCCCGTGATCAGTCGTCATCTCCGCGGCCGCGCCTGGACGGACGGAGCCCGGGTGTCACACGGCGCCGCCCACCGGGACGGCGTCGGCGGGCGCCGCCGGGCCGTCGCCGCCCGACGCCCGGCCCGCCGTGCGCTTCGCGCGCCGGCGCACCGGGTCCAGCAGCCGCTCCAGGACCACCAGCACCCCTTCGACCAGCAGCGCGAGCCCGGCCACCAGCAGCGCCCCGGACACCACTTGCGCGGTGTCGGTGAGCCGGAAGCCCGCCGTGATGATCCGGCCGAGGCCACCGCCGCCGGGCAGCGCGGCGAGCGTGGTCGTGGCCACCACCTGCACCGCGGCGGTCCGCACCCCGGTCGCCATCAGCGGGAACGCGAGCGGCAGCTCCACCCGGCCGATCAGCTGACGGCCGGTCATGCCCATGCCCCGCGCGGCCTCGACCACGTCCCGGTCGACCTCGCGCATGCCGACGTACGCGTTGGTGAGCAGTGGCGGGATCGCGAACAGCACCAGCGCGATGACGGTCGGCCATGAGCCATGCGTACCCAGCGGGCTGAGCAGCAACAGCACCAGCACCGCGAACGTCGGCACGGCGCGCCCCGCGTTGGAGATGTTCACCGCGAGGGCGCCGCCGCGGCCCACGTGGCCCAGCAGCACGGCGACGGGCAGGGCGATGGCGCACGAGATCGCCAGGCAGACGAACGTCAGGAACAGGTGCTCGCCCAGCCGGTGCCATACGCCGTCGGTGCCCGACCAGTGCGAGCCGGTGGTCAGCC
The DNA here is from genome assembly GCF_040689515.1 of Streptomyces sp. NPDC051173. Lineage (NCBI taxonomy): Bacteria > Bacillati > Actinomycetota > Actinomycetes > Kitasatosporales > Streptomycetaceae > Streptomyces > Streptomyces sp. NPDC051173. The sequence continues at coordinate 2,253 of NZ_JBFBBD010000063.1, read as the reverse complement.
ACGTCCAGGTGCGGTCGATGACGCCCATCACACAGCCCCCTCGGCGCTCAGCCGCCTACGCGCGCCCCTGCCACGGCGCTTCGCCTTCCCGCCCGCCCGCGTCCACGGCGTCAGCAGCCGCTGCACGAGCAGCAACAGGAGATCCGCCACGATCGCGAGCGCCACGCACAGCACCGAGGCGGTGAGCACCTGCGCCTTGAAATAGCTGTGCATGCCCTCGTAGATGAGATTGCCGAGGCCGCCGTAACCGATGATGGCGCCCACCGTGGTGAGCGAGACGGTGGAGACCGTGGCGATCCGCAGGCCCGCCATCAGGGCGGGCAGCGCCAGCGGGAGCTCCACCGCGAAGAGCAGGCGCAGCGGGCCGTAGCCCATGCCGCGCGCCGCCTCGCGGGCCTCCTCGGGCACCGAGGCCAGCCCGGCCAGGATGTTCCGCACGAGCACCGTCAGCGAATAGAGCACCAACCCGGTGACCACGACCGACGCCGACAGCCCGAAGACGGGCACCAGCAGCGAGAACATGGCCAGCGAGGGCACGGTGTAGAGCACGGTGGTCAGGCCGAGGACCGGGCCCGCCGCGGCCCGCCATCTGCGGGCCAGCAGCGCCAGCGGGAAGGCGACGAGCACGCCGATGGCGACCGAAGCCAGTGTGATCCCGATGTGCTGGAGCGTGGCGTCCGTCAGCTCGTGGCCGCGCGTCCGCAGATATTCGCCACAGAGCCACTCGTTGGAGACCAGGCAGTTCTGCCCCGCCATACGCTCCCACCTCCCCCTGGGCATTGACCGTCGGTTACTGGCGACCCTAACCCCGGGCACTGACATTCGAGTCCGGCGCCACACAACGGCAACAATGCCGGGAGCGAGTACGGCCAGAATGGGGAACCATGATCCGCTTCGAGCATGTCACCAAGCGCTACGCCGATGGCACCACCGCCGTGGACGACCTGTCCTTCGAGGTGGCGGAGGGCGAGCTGGTCACGCTCGTCGGACCGTCCGGCTGCGGCAAGACCACCACCATGAAGATGGTCAACCGGCTGATCGAGCCGACCGGCGGCCGGATCCTCCTCGACGGGGAGGACATCGCGACCGTCGACCCCGTCGAACTGCGCCGCCGGATCGGCTACGTCATCCAGCAGGTCGGCCTCTTCCCGCACAAGACCGTGCTCGACAACACCGCGACGGTCCCGCACCTGCTCGGCTGGCAGCGCAAGAAGGCCCGCGCCCGCGCCGCCGAGCTGCTCGACCTCGTCGGGCTCGACCCGTCCGTCTACGGCGACCGCTACCCCGAGCAGCTCTCCGGCGGGCAGCGCCAGCGTGTCGGTGTGGCCCGCGCGCTGGCCGCCGACCCGCCCGTGCTGCTGATGGACGAGCCGTTCGGCGCGGTCGACCCGGTGGTCCGCGAGCACCTGCAGAGCGAGTTCCTGCGGCTCCAGTCGCAGGTGCGCAAGACGGTCCTCTTCGTCACCCACGACATAGAAGAGGCCGTCCGGCTCGGCGACCGCATCGCGGTCTACGGCAACGGGCGCATCGAACAGTTCGACCCGCCGGCGGCCGTGCTCGGCGCGCCCGCCACGCCGTACGTGGCCGACTTCGTCGGCGCCGACCGGGGCCTGAAGCGGCTGTCCGTCACCCCCATCGAGTCCGGCGACCTCGAACAGCCGCCGGTCGTCCACCTCGACGACCCGGTGCGCGAGGCCGCGGCCCGGCTGGCGGCCGAGGGGGCGCGCTGGGCGGTGGTCCTGGACCACGCGGACGGGCTGCACGGCTGGGTCTCGGCGGAGGCGCTGTCCGGCGCGGCCGACGGCGGCAAGGTCCGCGGCCACTCCCGGCGCATGGACGCGTGGCTGCCGGTGGGGGCGTCGCTCAAGCAGGCGTTCAGCACGATGCTCCAGCACGACGCGGGCTGGATCGCCGTCCTCGACGGTGAGCAGGCGGACCGCTTCGTGGGCGTCCTGACCCCGGCCCGCCTGCACGAGGCCTTGCGGCGGTCCACGGCGGCGGACGCGGCGGGGGCGGCGCGGGCGGATGTGACGGTGGAGACGGTGGCTGACGCGTAGGGCTCTTGGGGTGGGTGCCTCAGCCCTCCGGGGTGCGCATGCGTTGCGCCTGCGGCGCGGCTTTGTTCCCCAGCCCCGCCCCTTCCCGAAACCGGGGAGACCCCGGAACCCCAGCGCCCTCCGGGCGCGTCCTCAAACGCCGGACGGGCTGGTTTTCCAGCCCGTCCGGCGTTTGAGGACAACGCGGCGAAGCGTG
>NZ_JBFBBD010000062.1:0-41760 GCF_040689515.1 Streptomyces sp. NPDC051173 | reverse complement strand
TTCCAACCTTACCAGATCCGTTTTCCGTGCCCCCCGCTTCCAGAAGAAGCAGTCGGTCCGAATTCCGTTTCCGGCCCCCTGTTGGAGCGGGGTTTCGCCTTCCAGCTTTTCGCTTTCCGGCTTCACCGACTTTATCAGAAGCGTTTCGGCCGAGCTAATCGGCGTTTTCGCTTCCCATAAGGAGAGTGAGGTGTGCTTCGTGCGAATTGAATCCGGCACCGAAGCGATTCAGATTCTAACCGTTGCGACCGGAGCTGTCCAGCTCCCGGCAACCGTTCGAATCTACCTCCCCGCGCGGCCCGTGTCAACAGGTTTTGCGGAGCGAGTAGGACAGTACCAGGCCCGTACGGCCCAGCGCACATCGTCCCGTCGTCACTCGAAGGACGACGGCGGGCTCTCCAGCTCCTCCAGCTCGATGCCCGGTGCGGCCAGGACCACGTCACCGGCCAGGTGCACGCTGTGCTGCTCGCCCGTCTCGAGGTCGCTGACCTGGTATTCGTCCACCGTCAGCACGCCGTTGTCCGTGGCGTGCGGCGTCCTCGCGACCAGGGACCACGCCTGGTCGAAGGTCCGGGGGGCCAGCGCGGGGGGCGTGAAGCCGACGAGCCTGATCCGCTTCGCGCCCTCGCCGGGCGCGAGCCGCAGCAGCCGGGCCAGGGCCACGTGGAAGGCCGGCGACGCTCCGGTGAAGGCGTGGGCGGCCGCGTTGCCCTCGGTGGCGTGCTCGCCGGTCGGATCCGTACGTACCCAGGTGACGCCGTCGAGTGCCGCGCCCCGTACCTGCCAGCTCGCCGCGTGCAGCTGGAGGCGGATCGGGCGGCCGAGGTCGTCGAGGGTGAGGTCGACGGAACCGGCGTGGTCGCCGGAGGGGGCGGTGAGCTGGGAGACGTAGCGCCAGCCGGAGGGACCGGTGGCGCAGTGGAAGTGCTCCTCGCCGAGGGGGGTGTGGTCGTGCGGGTCGTGGAGGGAGTAGCGGCCGCGGGGCATGGTGGGTCCTTGGACGAAAGCGGGACAGGCCCCCACCGAGGAGGGCGGGGGCCTGCGCGCCGGTTACCGCGGTGGCCGCCCGACGGCGGCCACCGCAGCGGTGTCAGTAGCGGTAGTGGTCCGGCTTGTACGGGCCCTCGACCTTGACGCCGATGTAGGCGGCCTGCTCCGGGCGGAGCGTGGTCAGCTTGACGCCGAGCGCGTCGAGGTGGAGGCGGGCCACCTTCTCGTCGAGGAGCTTCGGCAGGACGTAGACGTCGGTCGGGTACGACTCCGGCTTGGTGAAGAGCTCGATCTGGGCCAGGGTCTGGTCCGCGAAGGAGTTCGACATCACGAAGGACGGGTGGCCGGTGGCGTTGCCCAGGTTCAGCAGACGGCCCTCGGAGAGGACGATCAGGACCTTGCCGTCGGCGAACGTCCAGGTGTGGACCTGCGGCTTGACCTCGTCCTTGACGATGCCGGGGATCTTCGCGAGGCCGGCCATGTCGATCTCGTTGTCGAAGTGGCCGATGTTGCCCACGATGGCCTGGTGCTTCATCTTGGCCATGTCGGCGGCCATGATGATGTCCTTGTTGCCCGTGGTGGTGACGAAGATGTCGGCGGTCTCGACGACGTCGTCCAGGGTGGCGACCTGGAAGCCGTCCATCGCCGCCTGGAGGGCGTTGATCGGGTCGATCTCGGTGACGATGACCCGGGCGCCCTGGCCGCGCAGGGACTCCGCGCAGCCCTTGCCGACGTCGCCGTAGCCGCAGACGACCGCGACCTTGCCGCCGATGAGGACGTCGGTGGCGCGGTTGATGCCGTCGATCAGCGAGTGGCGGCAGCCGTACTTGTTGTCGAACTTCGACTTGGTGACGGCGTCGTTCACGTTGATCGCCGGGAAGAGCAGCGAGCCGGCCTGCTGCATCTCGTAGAGGCGGTGGACGCCGGTGGTGGTCTCCTCGGTGACGCCGCGGATCTCGGACGCCAGCTGGGTCCACTTCTGCGGGTGCTCACCCAGCGTGCGGTTGAGCAGCGTGAGGATCTGGGCGTACTCCTCGCTGTCGGCCGTCGAGGGGTCCGGGGCCGTACCGGCCTTCTCGAACTCGACGCCCTTGTGCACGAGGAGGGTGGCGTCGCCGCCGTCGTCCAGGATCATGTTGGGGCCGCCGGTGGCGGTGCCGGGCCAGGTCAGCGCCTGCTCCGTGCACCACCAGTACTCCTCGAGCGTCTCGCCCTTCCAGGCGAAGACGGGGATTCCCTGCGGGTTCTCCGGGGTGCCCGCCGGGCCGACGGCGATGGCCGCGGCGGCGTGGTCCTGGGTGGAGAAGATGTTGCAGGACGCCCAGCGCACCTGCGCGCCCAGGGCGACCAGCGTCTCGATGAGCACGGCCGTCTGCACCGTCATGTGCAGCGAGCCGGTGATGCGGGCGCCTGCCAGCGGCTGCGCCTCCGCGTACTCCTTGCGGATCGCCATCAGACCGGGCATCTCGTGCTCGGCGAGGGTGATCTCCTTACGACCGAAAGCTGCCAGCGACAGGTCCGCGACCTTGAAGTCCTGGCCGGTGGAGGTGGTGGTCATACGGGCTGCTCCTCCTGAAGGGGCGAGCGAGGATGGGTACGGCTGTGCACGCGGTCAGTCTGCAGGGACGACTCCGCTCGGCAGGTGGCTGACACCTGTCCGGACACACCCGTCCCCTGGCCGCAGCGCAGTCCGTCGGAGGCCCTCTCTCCCTCGGCCGGTCCGTCGCGCGGGCCGCCCGACCGCCATCAGCAGCGACGTCTGGCTCTGGTCACGAATCTACACCGATGGTGGCGGTGAACCCCAGCCCCGTCCGGCCCTGTTCCGCACGCGGAGGTCGTGATCGCTTTCCTCCGCAGGCGTCGTGTTGCAGGATTCGATCAACGCGCGGACGGGGGAACCGTCGGCGCTGCCGCGCGTGCCGATCCGTGAGGAGATCCATGTGACCAGTCCAGCCGACCCCTCCGAGGGCGCGGGGGTCAGGGGGCCGGGGCTCAGGCTGCTGGCGGTGACCGCCTGTCCGACCGGTATCGCCCACACCTATATGGCGGCGGAGAAGCTGGCGCAGGCCGCCGAGGCGCTCGGTCATGAGATCAAGGTGGAGACGCAGGGGTCGATCGGGGCGGAGAACACCCTGACCGACAACGATGTCAGGCAGGCGGACGGCATCATCGTCGCCGCCGACAAGGACGTCGACCTGAGCCGTTTCGCCGGGAAGCGGGTGCTGTCCGTCGGGGTGGCCGAGGGGATCCACCACCCGGAGCGGCTGATCGAGCGGGTGCGGAGCGCCCCGGTGTACGAGGGTTCCGGTGGCGGTGTCCTTCCGGCGGCGGCCGGGGGCGGTGGCAAGGAGCGCGGTGCCGTCTACAAGGCGCTGATGAACGGCGTCTCGTACATGATTCCCTTCGTGGTCGTCGGCGGGCTGCTGATCGCGGTGTCGCTCGCGCTGGGCGGGCACACGACGTCGCAGGGGATCGTCTTCGACAACTCCTTCTGGAAGTCCGTCAACGACATCGGCACCGTCGGTTTCACGCTGATGATCCCGATCCTGTCCGGCTATATCGCCTATGCGATCGGTGACCGGCCGGCGCTGGTGCCGGGCATGGTGGGTGGCTGGATCGCGGGGCACGGGGAGCTCTACGACAGCAAGGCGGGCGCGGGGTTCATCGGGGCGATCGCGACCGGTTTCCTGGCCGGCTATCTGGTCCGGTGGATCAAGAAGGTCGAGGTTCCGGCGTTCGTCCGGCCGATCATGCCGGTGATCGTGATCCCCGTGGTGGCGACGTCCGCGCTGGGCCTGTTCTTCATCTACGTGATCGGGCGGCCGATCTCCTGGGTGTTCGAGCACCTGACGAGCTGGCTGGGCGGGCTGACGGGCACGAGCGCGGCGCTGCTCGGTGTGCTCCTGGGCCTCATGATCGCCTTCGACATGGGCGGGCCGGTCAACAAGACGGCGTTCCTCTTCGGCGCGGGTCTTGTCTCCAAGAACCCGGAGATCATGGGGATGTGTGCGGCGGCGATTCCCGTACCGCCGCTCGGGCAGGGGCTCGCGACGCTGTTGCGGCGCCGGCTGTACACCGATCAGGAGCGGGAGACGGGCCTGGCGGCGCTGTTCATGGGCTTCTTCGGCATCACGGAGGGCGCGATCCCGTTCGCCGCCGCCCGGCCGGCGCGGGTGATTCCCGCCAACATGCTCGGCGGCGCGGTGGCGGGGGCGATCGCGGGGCTGGCGGCGGTGAAGGACAGCGTGCCGCACGGCGGTCCGATCGTGGCGGTGCTGGGGGCGGTCGGCGGGGTGCCGATGTTCTTCGTCGCGATCGCGGTCGGCATGGCGGTGACGGCGTTGACGACGGTCTCGCTGATGTCGCTGGGCGGTGTCCGGACGGCCGCGGCCGTTCCGGCGGCGGGGGCGGCCGCCGTCCCGCCTGAGGTGCCGCCTGCCGCGGAGAGCGCGGCGCTCTCCGGTTACCTCACCGAGAGGACCGTACGGCCGCGGCTCGTGGCCTCCGGCAAGGAGGCGGCGATCCGGGAGATGGCCGAACTGCTCGCCGCCTCCGGGAAGGTGACGGATGTCGAGGGGCTGGTGCGTGCCGCGCTCGCGCGTGAGGAGCTGGGGACGACCGGGCTCGGGGAGGAGATCGCCGTTCCGCACGCCAAGACGGACGCGGTCTCGGCGCCGGTCGTCGGTTTCGCCCGGTCCCCGGAGGGGGTCGAGTGGGGGGCACTGGACGGTACGAAGGCCCGGCTGGTCTTCATGATCTCGGTGCCGACGGCCGCCGCGGGTGACGAGCATCTGCGGCTGCTGGCGATGCTGTCGCGGAAGCTGATGGATCCGGCGTTCCGGGAGCGGTTGCTCGCGGCGGAGGAGCCGGGGGAGATCGTGGAGGTGCTCCGGGAGGTCGGGTAGGGGCGCTCCCCCACCCGGCCCGCCGGGGCTTCCGGTCAGTGGCGGGCGGGGCCGCCCGGGGTCGCCGCGGGGTCCTCGCCCGCCGCTGCCGCTTCGTCGCTGTAGATGTCGGGCTCCAGATAGATCGCCCGGGCGATCGGGACCGCCTCGCGGATGCGGGCCTCGGCGGCGTCGATGGCGCGGGCGACCTCGACGGCGGTGTCGTCGTGCCGTACCGCGATCTTGGCCGCGACGAGCAGTTCCTCGGGGCCGAGGTGGAGGGTGCGCATGTGGATGACGCCGGTGACGGTGGCACCGTCGACGGCGGCGGCGCGGATCTTCGCGATCTGCTCCGGGCCAGCCGCCTCGCCGAGCAGCAGGGACTTGGTCTCGGCGGCCAGGACGAGCGCGATCAGGACGAGCAGGATGCCGATGCACAGCGTGCCGATGCCGTCCCAGACGCCGTCGCCGGTGGCGAGGGTCAGGCCCACGCCGAGCAGGGCGAGGACGAGGCCGATGAGGGCGCCGAAGTCCTCCAGCAGGACGACGGGGAGTTCGGGGGCCTTGGCCGTGCGGATGAAGGAGCGCCATGACTGCTTGCCGCGCAGTGCGTTGGACTCCTTGATCGCCGTGCGGAAGGAGAAGCCCTCGGCGACGACGGCGAAGACGAGCACGGCGACCGGCCAGTACCAGTTGTCCAGCTCGTGCGGTTCCTTGATCTTCTCGTAGCCCTCGTAGAGCGCGAAGACGCCGCCGATGGTGAACAGGACGATGGAGACGAGGAATCCGTAGACGTAGCGCTCCCGGCCGTAGCCGAAGGGGTGCTCCTCGCTCGCCTTCTTCTCCGCCTTCCTGCCGCCGAGCAGGAGCAGCAGCTGGTTGCCGGAGTCGGCGACCGAGTGCACTCCTTCGGCGAGCATCGACGACGAGCCGCTGAACGCGAACGCGACGAATTTCGCCACGGCGATGGCCATGTTGGCCCCCAACGCGGCGACGATGGCCTTGGTTCCGCCTGATGCGCTCATGGGTGCGGCATGCCCCTTCCGCCGGAGTGTTGCTTTGCTCTTCCTTTACGGCGGGTCATTGTCGCAGCCGTCGGCCGGGGGCCGGGTCAGACGGCGACCGTGGCGCGGAAGACGGTGGCGTCGTCGCCGGTGAGTTCGGCGCGTTCGTCGGCCCGTACGAACGCGGACTCGCCCCGGTCCAGGCGCAGCTCGGTGCCGTCGGCGGTGCGCAGGGTCGCGGTGCCGGAGGTGCACAGGAGGATCTGCGGGGTGCCGGGGGGCAGGGTGGCGGGGGTTTCTGAGGCGGGTGCGAAGACGTGGCGGGAGAGGCGGAATTCGTCGACGGGTGTCGCGTAGACCTCTTCGCCGCCGGCGTCGGCCTCGGGGCGCAGGACGGCGGGTTCGGTGCTCTCGAAGCGGACGACGCGGAGCAGTTCGGGGACGTCGATGTGTTTCGGTGTGAGGCCGCAGCGGAGGACGTTGTCGGAGTTGGCCATGATTTCGACGCCGAGGCCGTCGAGGTAGGCGTGGGGGACGCCAGCGCCGAGGTAGAGGGCTTCGCCGGGGTTCAGGCGGACGTGGTTGAGGAGCATGGCGGCGATGACGCCGGGGTCGCCGGGGTAGTGGCGGGCGATGGAGGCGTAGGCGGCGTACGCGGTGCGGTGCGGGCCGTCCTGTGCGGCGAGGCGTTCGCAGGCGGCGGAGGCCGCGTGGACGGTGTCGGCGATGGCCGTGTGTTCGGCGGTGAGGACGGCGGTGAGGACCTCGCGCAGGGCGTCGGCCTCGGGCCGCGCGTGGAGGAGGTCGGCGTAGGGCTTGAGGGAGTCGACGTCGAGTGCGGCGAGGAGTGCGGCCGTCCCGGCGGGGTCGCGGAAGCCGCAGAGGCCCTCGAAGGGGGTGAGGGCGCAGAGCAGTTCGGGTTTGTGGTTGGCGTCGCGGTAGGTGCGGTGGGGTGCGTCGGCGGGGATGCCGCGTGCTTCCTCTTCGGCGTATCCGGCCTTGGCCCGGTCGAGGTCGGGGTGGACCTGGAGGGAGAGCGGGGAGGCGGCGGCGAGGAGTTTGAGGAGGAAGGGCAGCTGGGGTCCGAAGCGGCGTACGGTCTCGGGCCCGAGTTCGGCTTCCGGTGCGTCGGCGATGGTGTCGCACAGGGGCCGGGGTCCGGCGCCGCGGTCGACGCGGGAGGGGGCGCCGGGGTGGGCGCCCATCCAGAGTTCGGCCTGTGGTTCGCCGGTGGGGGTGGTGCCGAGGAGCTCGGGGATCGCGGTGGTGGAGCCCCAGGCGTAGGGGCGCACGGTGTTGGCGAGGCGGTCCATGGGGCGGCTTCCTGACTGTTCGTACGGCTGGCGTCGTGTGCACGAGCCCGGTCGTCGGTCACGGGTCCGTGCCGTTCCCGCGTTCTACGGGGTGGAGGCGAGCGCCAGATAGACGGCGGCGAAATCCGTGATGGCGAGCAGCTCCGCCGCGGTCTCCAGGGGCGTGCCGCCCTCGGTGGCCTCCAGCTCGCTGATGGGGGTCTCGCGCTGGAGGGCGAGTTCGCGGGCGGCGGGTCCGGGTGAGGTGATGTCGGGTTCGCGTTCGCGGAGGAGCACGACGCGGGCGTGCAGGGCTTCGGGGTCCTCGACGCGGTCGCGGAAGAAGTCCTCGGGGTCGGCTCCGGCGGCGAAGTCCCCGGCGAGCAGGGTGCCGTGCGCGGTGAGTGCCTCGGGCAGTTGGGCGGCGAGCGCGGGGCGGCCGGAGAGTGCGGCGAGGACGGTGGCGAAGTGGCGGCCGACGGCGCCCGCGAGGTCGCCCTCGGACCAGATCAGCGGGAGGGTGCCCGCGAGCTCGGCCGCGAGGGTCTTGGCGGGGTTGCTGTAGGTGGCGTGGGCGGGGCCGCAGATCTCGGCGATCTGGTCGAGCCGGTCGGCGAGGGATTCGACGGCGCCTCGGTCGGCGGCGAGCAGGCCGAGGCGGTCGGTGAGGGTGAGGAGCGGGGTGAGGAGGGACCAGAGGGTGCCGGGGCCGACGGGGAGCGCGGCGGCGCCGGCGGTGGCCTCCGCGCCGCCGGTGGGCGTCTCGCCGGGGGCGGCGGTCAGCGGGATGGTCAGGCCGCGCGCCTGCTCGGTGGCGTCGGCCAGGGGGGTGCCGTCGGGGGTGACGCAGACGACGGAGCAGCCTCGGCGGTACGCCTGTTCCAGGAGGATCGCGAGGCCGGGTTCCGTGCCGTCGGGGGTGGCGACCAGCAGCAGGTCCAGCGGGCCGGTCCAGCCGGGGAGCGTCCAGCGCAGGGCGCCGGGGGCGGGGGCGACGCCGGTGGGGCGGATCAGGGTGACCGGGGCGCTGCCGCCGGCGAGTGCCGTGAGCAGGTCGGCGACGCAGCCCGCGGCGGGGGCGGGCCCGGCGACGAGGAGGGCGCGCGGGCGGCCGTCCGGGCGGAGCGCGCCGATGCCCGCTTCTGCGGCGTTGCGGGCGGCCGTGCGGACCCGGGCGCCGGATTCCGCGGCGCCGCGCAGGAGGCCGTGGAGGTCGGCTCGGGACAGGGCCTGCGGGTCATCGAGGAGCGACTCGTCGAACACCGTTGATCAGCCTCCGATCGCCGTGGCGTACGCCGTACGGGTGTGTGCCGGGCCGGGCGGGCGTCAGGCGGGGCGCCGGGCCTCGTCGACGAGCAGGACGGGGATGCCGTCGCGCACGGGGTAGGCCAGGCCGCAGCTCTTGCTCTCGCACACCAGCTCGGCGGCCTGCTCTTCCTCGTGGAGGGGTGCGTGGCACTCCGGGCAGGCGAGGATCTCCAGAAGACCGGCTTCGAGCGGCATGGGGGTTCCCTTCGGCGTGTACGTCCCTTGCCCGGCCAGCGTAGTCGCTCCCGCTGGGGGTGGTGGATATCCGGGGCGGGCGGAGCGCTCGGTCGCGGCTCGGTGCGGCGGGTGGGACGGGCCGGTTCTCACCCGCCCGTCCTTCCCGCTTCCGGCCGGGGCTACGCGCGGACGAGGGCGAGGACCTCGTCGCGGAGGCGGGCCACCGTTTCGGGGTCGCGTGCCTCGACGTTCAGGCGGAGGAGGGGCTCGGTGTTGGAGGCGCGGAGGTTGAACCACCAGTCGGCGGCCGTGACGGTCAGGCCGTCGAGCTCGTCGAGCCGGACGTCGTCGCGGTCGGCGTACGCCGCCTTGACGGCCGCGGCCCGCCCGGCCTGGTCGTCGACGGTGCTGTTGATCTCGCCGGACGCGGCGTAGCGGTCGTACTGCGCGACGAGGCGGGACAGCGGTTCGTCCTGGCCGCCGAGCGCCGCGAGCACGTGCATCGCGGCGAGCATGCCGGTGTCGGCGTTCCAGAAGTCGCGGAAGTAGTAGTGCGCGGAGTGCTCGCCGCCGAAGATGGCGCCGGTGCGGGCCATCTCCTCCTTGATGAAGGAGTGCCCCACGCGGGTGCGTACGGCCTTGCCGCCGTGCTCCGCGACGACCTCGGGCACCGACCAGGAGGTGATGAGGTTGTGGATGACCGTGCCGCCGGGGTGCTTGGCGAGCTCGCGGGCGGCGACCAGGGCGGTGATGGCGGAGGGGGAGACCGGGTCGCCGTTCTCGTCGATGACGAAGCAGCGGTCGGCGTCGCCGTCGAAGGCGAGCCCGAGGTCGGCGCCGACCTCGCGCACGCGTGCCTGGAGGTCGACGAGGTTCTTCGGGTCGAGGGGGTTGGCCTCGTGGTTGGGGAAGGTGCCGTCCAACTCGAAGTACATCGCGTCGAGTTCGATCGGCAGGCCGTCGAAGACGGTCGGGACGGTGTGCCCGCCCATGCCGTTGCCCGCGTCGACGACGACCTTCAGCGGGCGGATGCCCGACAGGTCGACGAGGCCGCGCAGGTGTTTCGCGTAGTCGCCGAGGACGTCCCGTTCGGCGATCGTGCCGGGGGTGGCGGCGGGCTCGGGGGCGCCGGTCTCCGTCCACCGCTCCACGAGCGCGCGGATGTCGGAGAGGCCGGTGTCCTGGCCGACGGGGGCCGCGCCGGCCCGGCACATCTTGATGCCGTTGTACTGCGCGGGGTTGTGCGAGGCGGTGAACATCGCGCCGGGCAGGCCGAGGGCGCCGCTGGCGAAGTACAGCTCGTCGGTCGAGCAGAGCCCGATCTCGGTGACGTCGACGCCGAGCGCCGCGGCGCCTCGCGCGAAGGCCCGGGAGAGACCGGGCGAGGAGGGGCGCATGTCGTACCCGGTCACGATCGCGTCCGCGCCGGTGACGCGGGCGAAGGCGGCGCCGAACAACTCGGCCAGCGGCTCGTCCCACTGGTCGGGGACGACACCGCGGACGTCGTACGCCTTCACGATCTGCGACAGATCAGCCACAGCCAACCCCTCCTGGAGTCCTGTACAGGGGACACAAACCTACCTGGAGGCAATGACAATCCGGGCATCGGAGGAGCGGAAGGCCGGACGTGGACGGGTGTTGACGGCCGTGGGCCGGGGAGCGGCGGGCGCCGGGGCGTCAGGAGTCGGGCGAACGCAGGACCCTGAGGTGGCCTCGGCGGGCGACCTCCATGGGGTCGGCCTCGCGGCCGCCGGGCGCGGGGGTGCCTCCGGGTCCCGTCAGGCGTTCCTGCGGGCGGGCCGCTTCACGCACGGCGTTGGCCAGCGCTTCGAGGTCGTCACCGCTGGGGCGGGCGGGGCCGGTGTCGAGGGCGAGCCGGACGACGTCCCAGCCGCGGGGTGCGGTCAGGCGCTCGGAGTGCTCGGCGCACAGGTCGTAGCAATGGGGCTCGGCGTAGGTGGCGAGCGGTCCGAGAACGGCGGTCGAATCGGCGTAGACGTACGTCAGCGTCGCGACGGCCGGGCGGCCGCACGCGGTGCGCGAACAGCGACGTACAGGGCTCACGAGGTTGGACGGTACCGCACTCTTGAGCGGTCCGCGACGACTCACCCCCGGCTCACTCCTCCGTGTCGGCTCCGTTCGCCCTGTGGACGCCGCTTCCGTACCGCCTGGTTGGGCTGTGCGGAGGCCCTGAGGGCAAGGCACACCGGCGATGAAATCTGTCATCAAGCTGTCCGCACAGTGTCCTTCAACGAGCATGACACCGTCCTGCACATGGCCGTAATTGATCGCAGAAGTGACTGAAACATTCATCCAGCGACATTCGGCTGATATGCGATCACTACGTGCACACGGCCGGACGACGGCTACCCTCGGGAGTGATGGACAGCCCCGTACCTCCTCCGGTCACCTCCGGAGGCGCCCCCAGCCCCGCCGGGCCGCGGCCGCGTCACCGCGACCGCCACGGACGCGGCATGCGCGGACCGATCGCCCCGCCCCAAGTGCCGCTGTCGGTCAGCCGGGGCGAGGCGTTCGTCGACCTGGTGCACGACTCGGCGGAGCGGCTGGAGCGGCTCTGGCCGCAGCTGTCCGCGGTCGACTTCGTCGTGCGCGAGGCCCCGGTGGCCATCCGTGACGGACGCGACACGATGAGCGACGCCGAGGGTCTCGACGCCTTCGAGTTCGACGGCGAGACGGTGCCGCTCGGCCGCTACGTCGCGGCGCACGGCGACACCCCGGACCGGATCGTGATCTACCGGCGGCCGGTGGAGATCCGCACCAAGAGCCGGGACGAGCGCGCGCTGCTCGTGCACGAGGTCGTGGTGGAGCAGGTCGCCGAACTCCTCGGGCTGGCACCGGAGTCGGTGGATCCGCGCTACGGCCAGGACTGACGCCGCTTCGGCGGCTCGCGCCCGGGCGACGCCAACCGGCCGCGCGGTGCTGGAGGTTTGAACGCCGGTGACGCACTGACGGTCAGAGGATGACGGCCGGAGACCGGAGGTGACGGCCGGCCGGGTCACCGGTTCAGCATCGACAGATCCTGTCCGGCCTCCGGGACGGCCACCGTGGAGCGGTCGTCCGGAACGGGCTGGATCGTGAACATCGGCACGCCGTCCTTGGGCAGCGCGAGCATCCGCGAGGCGTGCACCAGGCCGCCCGAGACCTTCTCCACGGTCACCGCGTAGCTCCCCTTCGCGCCGGAGGGCTCCGGCGGCTCCACGGACAGCGTGGTGCCCGGCTTGACGGTGTACGTCTTGCTGACGGCGCCGCCGCCGTCGCTGCCCGCCGAGGAGGTGACCTTCACCTGGGCCGCGTCCTTGCCGGGCGCGACCAGGGCGAGGGTGCTGCTCTTCACGCGGTTGTCGGCGACCGTGCCGCGCTTGTCGATCGGCGGGGTGGCGGCGATGAAGGCCGTCTCCTGCTTGTCGTCCTTGCCCCGGGTGACCCGCGCCGCGGCGACCACCGGGGTGCTGCCGCCGTCCGCGGAGAGCAGCAGGGAGCCGGCCTCGCCGCGGGTGACGTCCCCGAGGTCGACGGCCGTCGTCATGCCGCTCTTGACGTGCACGCTCTCGTGACCGGCGGGGGTGATCGCGCTGTTCGCCCCGGCGAAGCGCAGCTTCAGGTCGGCGTCGTCGGAGCCGGGCGCGAAGACGTAGAGGCGGACGGACGTGGCGTCGGCCGGGATGCCCGGGAGCACGGCGTCGGGTGCCGCCTCGCCGGAGGGCGGCAGCCAGTCGCCGCCGAGCTTCTCGTCGGACGCCTGGAGCGCGGCCCCCACCCGCCCGGAGCGGGCGGCCACATGGAGCGTCGCGTTCTCCGTGGGGGCGTCCGTGAGGGTCGACAGGAGCACCGGCACGGTGGAGCGCGGCGGGACGTTGATGCCCTCGCCGGCGGCCGCCTGGATCCGGCCGTCCTTGCCGTACATCTCCAGGTCGACGACGGCGGGGGTGCTGTCCGGGTTGGTCAGGTGGACGTAGTCCTGGCGGCTCTTGGCGGTGCTCGCGCCCGGGAACCAGAAGGACGTGTCGGGTGCCGTGCAGGTGAGCCCGTGCAGTCCGCGCCCGCTGCCCGCGCTCACCACGGTGCTCTGCTGCACGGTCCAGCCGGGGGCGAGCGTGCCGTCGGCGGTGCCGATGAGGGCGGGGGCGTCGGAGCGGTCCGTGGTGGCGGTGACGGGCTTGCCGGGCTCCTTCAGGGACAGCACCGCCGCACCGGCCGCCACCGCACCCTGGCCGTCCTTCTTCTTGTCCTTGGCATCGGACTTGCCGTCGGACTTGCTGTCGGTCTTGCCGTCTGACTTGCCGTCGTCCTTCTTGGCCGGACCCGCCGCCGCGCCGCTCGCCGCCAGCAGGTCCGCCGTGGCCTTGCGTCCGCCCGCGCGGGGAGACGCGCCGGCCGGGGTGAACGCGGTGTACGTCGTCTCCCCCACGTCCGAGGACGTGGGCGCCGGGCAGAGCCGCATCGAGCGCTCCACCGGCAGCCGGGCGGGCGCCTTCGCGGCCGTACCGGCGGTGCCTGACGGCGCCTCGAACACGGCGACGCCGGTGACCGCGGCGAGCGCCGCCACCGCGCCGAACAGGGACAGGGTGGTGCGCTTCACTGCTGCTCGCTCCCGTCGCGGTGCTGGTGCTGCTGCTGGCCACCGTCGCCGTACGTCGTGTCGTAGTGCTGCTGTCCGTAGCTGTACGGGTCGTACGGGTCGTACGCCCCCGCCGCGTACGGATCGGCGGGATAGTGCGCCTGTTGCGCGTAGTCACCGCTCTGCTGCTGGTACGAGCCGTCGTGGGCGCCGTCGTAGGCGCCTTCCTGGTAGGGCTGCTGGTCGTACGTCCCGTAGCCCTGCGCGTCGCCCCACTGGCCGTACTGCTGCTGTTGCGGGACGGCGGCGTAGGGATCGGCGGTCTGCTGTGCGTACGGGTCGGCGGCAGGCTCGGCCGCGGGGGGCTCCGGTACGGCCGGAGGGGGCGTCGCCTCGGCCTCCGCGGCGGCTCGCAGGCGGCGGGCCCGGCGGCCCTCTCCGGCGACCGGCTGCGCCGGGACGGAGGGCGCGGCGGGCGCGGGTGCGGCGGCGGCCGGGGCGCCGGTCTCCGGCAGGTCGTCGTCGACCTCGCGGCGGCGGCCCGGGAGGGCGAGCACCACCAGGACGGCGGCGAGGAGCCCCTGCGTCCAGAGCCACGCCGTGTGCGCCAGGGGGGCCTGGTAGGTCAGGGCGAGCTTTCCGCCTCCGGCGGGCAGTTCGAAGCCCTGCGCCCAGCCGTCGACGGTGGTGCGCTTGAGCGGGTGGCCGTCGAGGGTCGCCTGCCAGCCGGGCGCGGCCTTGTCGGCGACGCGCAGGATCCGGCCCCGGGGGCCGGCCGGGACGGTGGTGTGCGCCTCGACGGGGCCGGAGGCGACCGTCACGGGGGCGGCCTGCTGTGCGGCGTCCTGCCCGGTGCCGGGGGTGATGGTGACGCGGGCGACGCCGCGGTCGACCCGCCACAGCGAGCTGCGGTCCTGGCGGCTGAGCCGGGTGAGGCCGGGGGTGGTGTCCAGGACCCGGCCCGTCGAGCGCGGCGCGCTGTCGCGTACGAGGACGTAGCCGACGGCGTAGTCGCCGAGGAGGCCCGCCTGGTCCGCTCCGGAGCCCGCGACGAGACCGGCGACGACGGCGTCGAGCTTCTTGTCGCGCCCGGCGGCCACGGCCAGTTCGGCGTCGCCGGTCCGGGCGCCGGAGCCCCGGACCAGGGCGTAGCCGACGTGCCCGTCGGTGCCGTCGAGCACCAGGGTGCGGGCCTGGTCGCGGGTGCCCGCCTCCTCGGCGACGAACGCCGGGACCTGCTCGGGGGAGCGCCGTTCGAGCGGTCCGTCGGCACCGGCCACCATCCACACGGTGGCGGCGACGAGCGGGCCCGCGGCGGCCGTCAGGGCGATCAGGGCGGCGACGGGCTGGCGCCAGCCGAAGCTGAGCGCGGCGACGCGCTCGCGGGCGCCCTCGGCGCCCACGACGGCCGCGGCGATGAGCGCCAGGCAGTAGACCAGGGCCGCGGGCCCGGCCCAGCCGCTGCCGTTCGCCAGGGCCGCGCAGAGGAGGGCGGCGAGCGCCGCCGTCCAGGCCGTACGGACGGCGCGGGCCCGGTCGGCGCGCAGCAGGGCGGCGAGGGCGGCCAGGACGACGCCGGCGAGCAGCAGGCCGCCGAAGGTCTTCGGGCCGCCCGGGTCGCCCGCGAGCAGGTGCCAGGGCGCGCTGGTGCCGTGCCCGTGGTCGATGCCCGCCTCGGTGAAGAAGCGGCCGGGGTCGGTGAACAGGCCGAGCGACCAGGGGGCGAGCACGAGCAGGGGGGTGAGGACCACCGCGAGGAAGCGCGGCCCGTGGAGGGTCAGCCGGGCGGCGCCGCCCCGCACCGCGTGCACGGCGAGCGCGCCGAGGCCCAGGACGACGGCGAGCGGCCAGACGACCGGGGTGAAGGCGGTGGTGACGGTGAGCAGGAGCGCGTACGTCCAGGAGGCGCGCCAGGTGGGGCGGGCGCCGGGGACGCGCAGTGCGGTGGCGGCGACGGCCGCGCGGGCCATCAGCGGCAGCAGGATCGCGAGGACGGCGGTGCCGAGCCGGCCGGTGGCGAGGGCGCCGGTGGCGGCGGGCAGGAAGGCGTACGCGACGCTCGCCCAGGCGCGCAGCAGGCGGGAGGAGACGAGCGGGCGGGAAGCGAAGTAGGCGGTGAGTCCGGCCAGGGGCACGGAGCAGACCAGCAGGAGGGTGAGGGTGAAGCCGGTGGAGCCGAGGAAGAGCGTGCCCAGGGCGGCGAGTACGGCCAGGTAGGGGGGCGCGCTGCCGGTATTGCCGACGCCGACGGGGTGCCAGCCGCTGGTGTAGCGCGCCCAGAGGTCGGAGACGCCGTCGGGTACGGGCAGCAGGGCGCCGCCGGACAGTGAGCCGCCGCCGAACAGCGCGCGGCAGGCGATCACGGAGACGAGCAGCAGGAGGGCGAAGAGGACGGGGGCCGGCTTGCGGGCGACGCGCCTGAGCCGGGTGAACTGTTCGACTTCCAGGAAGTCCGCGTCGTCGCCGCCCGGTCCGGATTCGACGGCTCCGTGGCGTCCAGCGGAGGAGAGTTCGGCCTCGGAGCGGCCGGTCAGGTTGCTCGCGAGCTGTTCGACGGTGGCCCGGACGGTCGCGCCGGGCGGGGGGAACAGCGGCCGCAGTTCGCTCGCGGCGACGGTGGACGCGCCCCTCCGGCCGCGGGCGGCGCGGAGCCGGCCGGGGCGCAGCAGGGTGCCGAAGAGTCCGGTGAGTTCGTCGAGCGCCTGTCCTGGGGCCTTGCCGAGGAGGTAGCCGAGGGTGCGCAGCAGGGTGCCGAGGACGACCCGGAGCATGACGTACGGCAGGAGCGGGCCGCGGGTGTTGGCGAGGAGGGCGTAGACGGCGCCCGCCTTGTCGACGCGGTGGGGGTTCACGGCGTTGCGGCCGGCGCAGTCGACGGGGCGGCGTTCGCGGGCGGCGGCCTCGGCGTGCCGCATGACGGCGTCGGGGGCGACGAGCACGCGGTGTCCGGCGGCGTGGGCGCGCCAGCACAGGTCGATGTCGTCGCGCATGAGGGGCAGCCGGGGGTCGAAGCCGCCGAGCTGTTCGTAGACGTCGCGGCGGACGAGCATGCCGGCGGTGGAGACGGCGAGCACGGGCCGCACCTGGTCGTGCTGGCCCTGGTCCTGTTCGCGGCGCTCCAGGCCGGTCCAGCGGCGGCCGCTGCGGGCGATGGAGACGCCGACCTCCAGCAGCTGTCTGCGGTCGTACCAGCTGCGGAGCTTGGGTCCGATGACGGCGGCGTCGGGTTCGGCGTCGGCGACGCGCAGCAGTTCGTGCAGGGCGCCGGGTTCGGGGGCGCAGTCGTCGTGGAGCAGCCAGAGCCACTGGACGGGGTCGAGGTCGTCGTGGCGGTGGCCGGCGCGGCCGCCCTGGTCGTAGGGGTCCTCCTGCCAGGTGCGGCTGACGGGGTCCCAGCCGCTGGAGCGCTTGAGGTAGGGCAGTTCGCCGGGGTCCGGCGCGGGGGCCGCGCGGACGGCCTCGTCGACGGCGGCGCCGAATCCGGCGCGGCGGGCGAGGTGCAGGACGCGGTCGGGGCCGAGGGCCTCGGCGAGCAGTCGCGCGGAGTCGTCGGTGCTGCTGGTGTCGGCGGCGACGGCGCTCTGGACGGGCCGTTCCTGGCCGAGCAGTCCGGTCAGCGCGTCGGGCAGCCAGCGGGCGCCGTCGTGGGCGACGAGCACGGCGGTGACGACGTGGCGTGGGAACGCCGGGGGGACTGCGGGGTCGAACGTGGCAGAGGTGGCCGGGTAGTGGGCCGCCGTATTGCTGTGCACGGACATCGAGGTACGGGCCCTCCGGCCAGGGTCCGGGGGTCGCCCCCCGGAGGACTGCTGTGCGGTTGCTGGCTGCGGTCGAGCGGTGCGCTCGACGGGCCACCACACTAGGGCCTCTCCGGTGGTGTGTGCCCCGCCCCGTCCCGTCAGCGGGGGCGGGCTCCCGGGCCTCTCGACGCGGTCGCGCCGGGTGTCCGCGAGGTGCCCCGGCCGACGGCGGGGGTGCCGCCCCGGGGGGCCGATATGCCGTGTCCGGCCAGGTGGCCGCGAACGCGGCGGTCCGCCGCTCGCTGTGGAACGCGGCAGGCGGACCGTTCGTCATGGGTGGAGTGCGGCGGGGCTATTTCTCTTCGCCGGACTTCGATAAGACTGTCCACAGAACTGTTTGTCCGATCAATCAGACCGCTGCTTTCTTGAGGCGGCGGCGCTCTCGCTCGGACAAACCTCCCCAGATGCCGAAGCGCTCGTCATTGGCAAGGGCATATTCAAGGCACTCCGAGCGGACCTCGCAGGCGAGGCAGACCTTCTTGGCCTCGCGCGTGGAACCACCCTTCTCGGGGAAGAAGGACTCGGGATCGGTCTGAGCGCACAGCGCGCGCTCCTGCCAGCCGAGCTCCTCGTCCGCCTCCTCGACCAGCAGTTGCTGGAACAGCTCGGTCATGTGCGCCCCTCGTCTGTCATTTGCGTCCCCGTGCTGCCTTCATCAAGGCTGCCTTCATCAAGTGCGGCAGAACAACACGGGTGAAATTACAAGTGTGCCGATCCGGGCCAGTCAAGCCGAGATCTGCTATTGGGCCCCTTATTCACTCTGCGGAACCAAAGCCAAGCAGAAAGTGTCCGAAACATTACAAGTCCGGACAGAATCAACTGCCCGTCCCGACAGCCCCATCCTCTTCCTGAAGGAGAGGACGTCACGTCCTGAAGGAGAGGACGTCACACACGGCAATCCCGTTGCACCGTCCGGCCGAATGATGTTTATGGCCGCGACTGGTGCGCCACCTGTCCGCGACCCCCGGGCCGCAAACCTTTCAGCACCCTCAGTTACCGGATGAGGTGAAAGATTAGCCCTAAAACGGACACCCGGTTGACAGAGCGCGGTCGGGCCCGTCACCTTTGGTGGCATGCCAGCGATCGCCGCACTCAGCCTGACCCGTGACTACGGGTCCCGCTGCGCTGTGCAGGCGCGCTGTCGCTGTTCCAGCTGTTGATGCCCACGAGCTCCGGCTGAGCTTTTCCTCTCCGCACCACCTCGCGCACCATCCCGCTCGCCCTTCCCGCCCGTCCGCAGGGCCCGCGCTCCCGTGCCCGGACGCGTCCGTACGCGTCCCCGCACCGCCTCCCACGCGCAGCCCCAGCACACCCGCCGAGGAACCCCGCACATGAACAGCGACGTCCAGATCGCAGGCGACCCGCTCGCCGTCCCGCACCTGATGCCGCCCGTCCCCGCGCACCCCGCCACCATCGCCGAGTTCGCCGGGCTGGCCCGCTCCATCGCCGCCGACACCGCCTCCTGGGCCCGCCTCGTGCAGTACGACGCCACGAGCCGCTGGTACCACCGGCTGCGCACCGGCCCCGGCTACGAGGTCTGGCTGCTGAGCTGGGTGCCCGGCCAGGGCAGCGGGCAGCACGACCACGGGCCGTCCTCCGGCGTGCTGACCGTCCTTCAGGGGGAGCTCACCGAGGTCAGCTGGGGCGGCGGCGTCCAGGGTGGCGCGCGGCGGCGGCTGCGCGCCGGCGATCAGCGCGTCTTCGCGCCCGGCTACGCCCACGAGGTCGTCAACGACTCCCTCGGTCCGGCCGTGAGCCTGCACGTCTACTCCCCCGGCCTCACCGAGATGCCCATGCGCCACCGGCGGCCCGCGGCCGCCGTGTTGCCCGCCGACCGGGCCATCGAGAGGGACGCGGCCAGGGGCGCGGACAGGGACGCCGTACGCGGCTGATGCCCCCACAGGGATGTCATAGGCGACTGACACACTGTTCCGCATGCAGCGCATTGTGGTTCTGGCCGGCGGGATCGGGGGCGCCCGCTTCCTCCGTGGCCTCAAGTCAGCAGTCCCCGACGCGGACATCACCGTCATCGGGAACACCGGAGACGACATCCACCTCTTCGGCCTCAAGGTCTGTCCCGACCTCGACACCGTGATGTACACCCTCGGCGGGGGCATCCACGAGGAGCAGGGCTGGGGCCGGGCCGGGGAATCCTTCGCCGTGAAGGAGGAGTTGGCGGCCTACGGCGTGGGGCCCGAGTGGTTCGGGCTCGGCGACCGCGACTTCGCCACGCACATCGTCCGTACGCAGATGACCGCCGCCGGCTATCCGCTCAGCGCCGTCACCGAGGCGCTCTGCCGCCGCTGGCAGCCGGGCGTGCGGCTGCTGCCGATGAGCGACGACCGCGTCGAGACGCACGTCCTGATCGACGACCCGGACGGCGAGGGCCGCAAGGCCGTCCACTTCCAGGAGTACTGGGTGCGGCTGCGCGCGGCCACGCCCGCGCACGCGATCGTCCCCGTCGGCGCGGAGGAGGCCAAGCCCGCGCCCGGCGTGCTGGAGGCGATCGCGGCGGCCGACGTCATCCTCTTCCCGCCGTCCAACCCGGTCGTCAGCGTCGGCACGATCCTCGCCGTGCCCGGCATCCGCGAGGCCGTCGCGTCCGCCGCGGCGCCCGTCGTGGGCCTCTCCCCCATCGTCGGGGACGCGCCCGTGCGCGGCATGGCCGACAAGGTGCTGGAGGCCGTCGGGGTGGAGTCCACGGCCGCCGCCGTCGCCCGGCACTACGGCGCGGAGCTCATCGACGGCTGGCTGGTCGACACCGTCGACGCGGGCGCCGTGGCCGAGGTCGAGGCCGCCGGGATCCGCTGCCTCTCCGTCCCGCTGATGATGACCGACGTCGAGGCCACCGCGCGGATGGCCGAGCGGGCGCTGGCCCTCGCCGAGGAGGTGCGCGCATGACCGGCCTGCCGCGGGAGGACGTCCCCGCGTACCGCGTCTGGGCGCTGCCCGGCATCCCCGAGGTGCGGGCCGGGGACGACCTGGTCAAGGTCATCGCCTCGGCGGCCGGCGCGGAGGGGCTGCCCGGCCTCGCCGACGGCGACGTCCTGCTCGTCACCTCGAAGATCGTCAGCAAGGCCGAGGGCCGGATCGTCCGGGCCGCCGACCGCGAGGCCGCGATCGACGCCGAGGCCGTACGGGTCGTGGCCCGGCGCGGCACCCTCCGCATCGTCGAGAACCGGCAGGGGCTGGTCATGGCCGCCGCCGGGGTCGACGCGTCGAACACCGAGGCCGGCACGGTGCTGCTGCTGCCCGAGGACCCCGACGCCTCCGCCCGCGCGCTGCGCGCCGGGATCGAGGACGCGCTGGGCGTGGAGGTCGGCGTCGTCATCACCGACACCTTCGGGCGCCCCTGGCGCAGCGGGCTGACCGACGTCGCGATCGGGGCGGCCGGGGTGCGCGTCCTCGACGACCTGCGCGGCGGCCTGGACACCCACGGCAATCCCCTGAACGTGACGACGGTCGCCACCGCGGACGAACTGGCCGCCGCGGGCGACCTCGTCAAGGGGAAGACCGCGGGGCTGCCGGTGGCCGTGGTGCGGGGGCTTCCGCACGTGGTGGGCGACGACGGCACCGGAGCGCGGGCGCTCGTCCGCGCCCCCGCCGACGACATGTTCCGGCTGGGCACCTCCGAGGCCGTGCGGGAAGCGATGACCCAGCGGCGCACGATCCGTGAGTTCACCGACGACCCCGTCGACCCGGGTGCCGTACGGCGGGCCGTCGCGGCCGCGATCACCGCGCCCGCCCCGCACCACACCACGCCCTGGCGGTTCGTCCTGCTGGAGTCCGAGTCCTCGCGGACGCGGCTGCTCGACGCCATGCGCGACGCCTGGATCTCCGACCTGCGCGGCGACGGCTTCAGCGAGAGGAGCATCGCCAAGCGGGTGCGGCGGGGCGACGTCCTGCGCAACGCCCCGTATCTGGTGGTGCCGTGCCTCGTCATGGACGGCTCCCACACGTATCCCGACGAGCGGCGCAACGCGGCCGAGCGGGAGATGTTCGTGGTCGCCGCCGGGGCCGCCGTCCAGAACTTCCTGGTCGCGCTGGCCGGGGAGCGGCTGGGGTCGGCCTGGGTCTCGTCGACGATGTTCTGCGCGGATGTCGTGCGCTCCGTGCTCGACCTTCCGGCGGGGTGGTCCCCGATGGGAGCGGTTGCGGTGGGGCGGGCCTCGGGGGCGGCGCGGGAGCGGCCTGCGCGTAGCGCTTCTTCTTTTGTCGAGGTGCGGTGAGGTAGGGCGGGGGGCTGTGGTTGCTCGCCGTTGCTGAGTGCGGGTTGTCTGCGCCTGCGGCGGGCCTTTCCCCTACCCGCCCCTTCCCGAACTGGGGCTCGTGCCCCAGACCCCCGGCTGCGGGTCCGTTGCCGCCTGCGGCGGGGGCGACCTTCGGTCGCGTCCTCAAACGCCGGACGGGCTGAATGGTGCGGACCGTAGCCCGCATACCCAGCCCGTTGGGGGCACCTCCCAGCGGTAGCTGGGGTAGTTTGAGGACAACGCGCGAAGCGTGCTTCGGGGGTCTGGGGGCTCGCCCCCAGTTTCGGGAAGGGGCGGGTAGGGGAAAGGCCCGCCGCAGGCGGCAACCGGCCCGCCGCCCAGGGAAAGCCCCCTCAGATCGCCCTGATGTCGTTCACCGAGAAGCGTGGCACCCGGCGTGGTGGGGTCACCCCCGTGAGCAGGATCAGGCGGCACGCCCGGTGGCGTTGGCCTGCGTACGGGGAGAGCAGGTCGAGCATCTCCGCGTCGTCCCCGTCCCGGCGCCCCGTCAGCGCGTAGCCGACGATCTTCGGCAGGTGCAGGTCCCCGAGCGTGACCGCGTCGCTCGCGCCGTTGCTGCGCTGGAGGGTCTCCGCCGCCGTCCAGGGGCCGATGCCGGGGACGGCCTGGAGGCGGGCGGCGGCCGAGCGCTCGTCCATGGTGGCGGCCTCCTCCAGGCGGGCGCCGCCGCGGGCGGCGCGGACGATCGTCGCGGACCGCTTGCCGTCCACGCCCGCCCGGTGCCACTCCCAGGAGGGGAGCAGGGCCCAGCCCCGGGGGTCGGGCATGACGCGCATGCGGGGTGCGGGGCCGGGGGCGGGTTCGCCGTGGCGCTGGAGGAGGAGGCGCCAGGCGCGGTACGCCTCGTCGCTGGTGACCTTCTGCTCCAGGATCGAGGGGATGAGCGACTCCAGGACGAGCCCGGTGCGGGCCAGCCGGAGCCCCGGGTTGCGCCGGTGCGCCTGGTGCACGAGGCGGTGGCGGGGCGTGAAGGCGCCGGGGTCGTCCGTGCCGCCGAGGAGGGCCGGGAGGTGGTCCAGCAGCCAGTCCGCGCCGGGGCCCCACGCCTCCGCGTGCACCTCGCCCCCGCGGGCGCTCACATGGAGTGTGCCCGGACCGTCCGGGGTGCGGCTCGCGCGCCAGACGGAGCCGTCCGGCGCCACCTGACAGGCCGGGTCGCCGGGACCGCGCGCGAGGACGCCGAGGGTGCGCCCCAGGTCGTACGGGCCCGACGGGACCCATGTGCGCGTCGCCATCCAGCCAGCCTACGTCGGCACACCGACAAGCGGAGGTCCTCAATCCGCTTGGCGGCCGGGCGAGCCCGCGCCCGGGATTCACCCGGCCGGGGAACCCCTACTGGTCGGAGGAGAAGCGGATCGCCCCCGCGTCGATCCGCGCGCCGCACCAGATCCGCACCCCGGCCCGGAGCTCGTTGTCGGCGCCGACCCGCGCGCCGTCACCGATGACCGCGCCGTCCAGGACCGTGCGCGCCCCGATCCGCGCGCCCGCGCCGACCAGGGAGTCGCGCACCTGCGCGCCCGCCTCGATGACCGCGCCGTCGAGGACCGTGCTGCCGTCGACCCGCGCGCCCGGCTCCACGACGGCCCCGGCGCCGATCACGGTGCCGCCGGTGAGCTTGGCGTCCGGGGCGACGTCCGCGGTGTCCAGGACGAGCCGGTCGCCGCAGCGGCCCGGCACGGCCGGGGACGGCGCCCGGCCGAGGACCAGGTCGGCGGAGCCGCGTACGAAGGCCTGCGGGGTGCCGAGGTCGAGCCAGTAGGTGGAGTCGACCATGCCCTGGAGGTGCGCGCCCGCCGCGAGCAGCCCGGGGAAGGTCTCGCGCTCGACCGAGACGGGCCGGTCCGCGGGGATGGAGTCGATCACCGAGCGGTTGAAGACGTACGCGCCCGCGTTGATCTGGTCGGTGACGATCTCCTCGGGCGTCTGAGGCTTCTCCAGGAAGGCGGTCACCCGGCCGGTGGCGTCGGTGGGCACCAGGCCGAAGGCGCGGGGGTCCTCGACCCGCGTCAGGTGCAGGGAGACGTCCGCTCCCGTGGTGCGGTGGGTGTCGACCAGCGCCTCGATGTCGAGGCCGGTGAGGATGTCACCGTTGAAGATCAGCACCGGCTCGTCCGGGGCCGAGCGCAGCCGGGAGGCGACGTTGCGGATGGCTCCGCCGGTGCCGAGCGGCTCCACCTCGGTGACGTACTCCAGGTGGAGGCCGAGGGCGGATCCGTCGCCGAAGTACGGCTCGAAGACCTCGGCCAGATAGGACGTGGCGAGCACGATGTGCTCGACCCCGGCGGCGCGTGCCCGGGCCAGCTGGTGGGTCAGGAACGGGACGCCCGCCGCCGGCACCATCGGCTTCGGCGTGTGCATCGTGAGGGGGCGCAGCCGTGTCCCCTTGCCGCCCACCAGGAGGATCGCTTCAGTCACCTTGTCGTCTCTGCTTCCTGCTGGGGCCGGGCCTTGATCGGCGGCCAGTGTATGCAGACCGGCGGGCGGCGGGGTCCCCGGTCAGCGGCCCTGGAGGCGGGCGGCGGCCGAGCGGGCCGTGCCGAGCCTGCTGTAGAGGCGGTCGCCCGGGCACTCCGTGGCGTAGCCGTCGCGGTGTCCGGAGATGGCCTTGAGCTTGACGGAGGCTCCCTTCTTGAAGAGGTTTCCGCCGCCGGAGACCAGGGTCGTGGTGCCGCGCGGGTTGACGCCGAACAGGCCGAGTTTCCAGGCGGTCAGGGAGGACAGGGCGTTCACCGCCGCCTTGGGCGGGGTGGAGCTGGCGAAGGTTCCGAGAACGGCGACGCCCATGCTGTTGGTGTTGAAACCGAGGGTGTGCGCGCCCATGACCGGCTTCGCCACACCCCCGGCGCGGCCTTCGTAGATGGTGCCGCACTTGTCGACGAGGAAGTTGTAGCCGATGTCACGCCAGCCGCTGCTCACGACGTGGTAGCGGTAGATACCACGAATGACGGAGGCGGACTCGGAACAGCTGTAGTTGTTGCCGGAGGCCGTGTGGTGGACGAAGGCGGCCTTGACGGACTTGGTGTACGCGAAGGCGCGCTCGCGGAGCGACTCGTCGGCGCCCCAGCCGGCCCGGGTGACGATGCGCGGGCGGGAGGCGGTGTAGCGGCCGTCGGGGGCGGTGTTCTCGCCGGAGTCCGAGGGGCCGTCCTGGTCGTAGCCGTCGTCCGGGTCCTCGCTGACCCGGGAGTCGCCGCTCTCGTCGCTGTCGTTCCAGTCGCTGGAGTCGCTTGAATCGTCGTTCTCGGTGTCGCCCTCGGGCTCGTCGGAGGGCATTCCGACGCGGCCGATGCCGGTGGCGGCGATGTCGGAGCGCGCGGCCTTCCGGCCCGCCGCGGGGATCTCGGTGGCGCCGAGCGGGGCGAGCGGGGCGTTGGCGGCGGAGCTGGCGCGTTCCTCGTCGGTGCCCGGCGGCACGACGGGGACGCGGCGGGAGTGGTGGGCCGGGGCGGCGCCGGGGTCGACCAGTTCGAGGCGCATGCCGGCGGGCAGGGCGCGGCCCTCGGGGGTGCGTTCGGTGGCGGCGTCGGGGCGGACGCGGAGCTGGATGGCGTCGGACGCGCCGACCCACAGGGGCGCGGTGGAGCCGCGCAGCCGGCCGTTGCGCGCCTCGCCGGAGTCGAGGTCGGGGCGGTCGTCGTCGTGGGTCTGGACGTCCTGCCAGCCGGACCACGCCCGGCTGCCCACGGCGCGGGTGCGCACCTGGGCGCGGCCGCGGAGCTCGGCGCCCGCGTCGTCCCACACGATGCCGATCAGGGAGAAGGGCTTGACCTCGCGCTGGGGCACGCCCTGTTCGGCGGGTCCGTTGGTGCGCGCCCGGTCGGAGCCGCCGAGGCGGACCAGCGGCAGGGACTGCGTCGAGCCGGGGACGGTGTTCGGGGCACCGGTGAACGAGGTCGCACCGGAGGAGGCGCCCGCGGGGGCGGCGGCCCCCGACGAGGTGGCCAGGAAGGGGAGGGTGAGGGCGGCGGCGCTGACCGTCGAGGAGACAAGGAATCCACGCATGACAGAAATCCTGGACATATGCCGATAAGTCTGTCCATTCAAAGAGGGCCGGAAAGTGACGCCCAGTCGGCCCCCGCACGGGCCCGCGCGCGCTTTCCCGACTGCCCGTCAGCGGCCCCGCCGCGTACCCTGGCGGCGATGAACGCCACCGATCGCACCCCCGCCGACCTGCTGCGTTCCGCGCTCGCCGCGGACCCGGCCCGCCCGCTCGTGACCTTCTACGACGACGCCACCGGCGAGCGCGTGGAACTGTCCGTGGCCACCTTCGCCAATTGGGTGGCGAAGACCGCCAATCTGCTCCAGGGCGAGCTCTCCGCCGAGCCCGGCGACCGGCTCGCGCTGCTGCTGCCCGCCCACTGGCAGACGGCCGTCTGGCTGCTCGCCTGCTCCTCCGTCGGCGTCGTGGCCGACGTGGGCGGCGACCCGGCCGCCGCGGACCTGGTGGTGAGCGGCCCGGACACCCTGGAGGAGGCGCGCGCCTGCTCCGGGGAGCGCGTCGCGCTCGCCCTGCGCCCGCTGGGCGGCCGGTTCCCCCAGCCGCCGGAGGGCTTCGCGGACTACGCCGTCGAGGTGCCCAGCCAGGGCGACCGGTTCGCGCCGTACGCGCCCGTCGACCCGGACGCCCCCGCGCTCGCGGTGGACGGCCTGGAGCTGACGGGGGCCCAGCTGGTCGAGCGGGCGGGCACGGACGCCTTCCAGCACGGGCTGGGCGCGGGCTCGCGGATGCTGTCCGGCCTGCCGTACGCCACCTGGGACGGCCTCTCCGCCGGGCTGTTCGCGCCGCTCGCCGCCGGGGGGTCGGTGGTGCTGTGCCGCAACCTCGACCGGCTCTCCGGCGGCGGCCTGGACAAGCGCCGGGAGAGTGAGCGCGTCACCGTGACGGCCCTCTGACGCTGCCGCATCGCCGGGACCGCGCGATGATCGGGGATACGCGCCGGCACCGACGCACCGCCGGCACCGTACGGAACGGAGAGTCCCTCGCGGAAAGGCCCGGCAGAGGCACGTACCACCCCGTGAGGGAGGGACGCAGCTGTGAACGACGGCACCGACGCTCCCTCCCTCGCGCCCCGGCGGCGGCGCCGCTGGCTGCGCTGGCTGGCGCTGGGCCTGGCCGTGCTGACGCTCGGGCTGGTCGCGGTGGGCTGGGTGCTCTACGAACAGCTCAACGGCAACATCCGCACCGACACGGACACGGCGAACGAGCTGGCGCAGTACGAGCGGGAGCGCCCGACGGCTCTGGTGGCCGGGGCGCAGAACATCCTGATCATCGGCTCCGACAGCCGGGGCGGGCCCGGCAACAGCGAGTACGGCGAGGACAGCGGGACCCAGCGCTCGGACACCACGATCCTGCTGCACGTGTCCGCCGACCGGCGGAGCGCGACGGCCGTCAGCCTGCCGCGTGACCTGATGGCGCAGATCCCCAGCTGCCGGCGCCCGGACGGCAGCCGGACGAACGAGCGGTTCGCGCAGTTCAACTGGGCCTTCGAGCTCGCGGGTCCGGCCTGCACGATCCGTACCGTCGAGAACATCAGCCACATCCGGATCACCCATCACGTGATCGTGGACTTCAGCGGCTTCAAACGGCTGGTGGACGCGGTCGACGGGGTCGAGGTGTGTCTCAAGCAGCCGATCGACGACCACGAGGCGCACCTGAAGCTGCCTGCGGGCCGTCAGATCCTGCACGGGGAACAGGCGCTGGGCTTCGTCCGCGCCCGCTACAGCCTCGGCAACGGCAGCGACACGGAGCGGATGGGCCGACAGCAGGCCTTCCTGGGCGCGCTGTTCACCGAGATGCAGAGCGACGGCGTGCTGCTCAACCCGACGCGGCTCTACCC
Source organism: Streptomyces sp. NPDC051173 (assembly GCF_040689515.1). Lineage (NCBI taxonomy): Bacteria > Bacillati > Actinomycetota > Actinomycetes > Kitasatosporales > Streptomycetaceae > Streptomyces > Streptomyces sp. NPDC051173. The sequence continues at coordinate 14,618 of NZ_JBFBBD010000062.1, read as the reverse complement.
GGTGCTGGACGCGGCGACCTCCTCGCTCACCACGGACGCCGGGCTCGGCTCGCTGCGGAAGCTGTACGACCTGGTGCGCACGGTGCGGGGCATCCCCGGCGACCGGGTGCAGTTCCTGACGGTGCCGCGCCGCCCGTACCCGTACAACACCGACCGCGACGAGCTCGTGCAGCCTGACGCGGACCAGCTCTTCCGGCAACTGCGGGAGGACAAGCCGGTGTCGGTCGGCGCGAACGTCCGCCCGGCCGACAGCAAGCCCGGCGGGCACCCGGGCCACGACCCCGGCCGGCACGGCAAGGCCGAGGACCCCGGAGTGCCGGAGGGGACCGCGGGACCGCAGACGCCGGGCGGATACCAGGCCCCCACCGACCCCGCCGCTCCGACGGACCCGGCCGGCACGTCGCCCTCGTCGCCTTCACCTACGGCGTCCCCCACCGCGCCCCCCACGTACGAGGGAACCACCGCCTCACGCGGCAACTGCGGATGAATCGCCCGAAACGTACGATCGGGTTTTTCGTGGCGGCGAAAGGATTGGGCAGATTGCCCAGTTGTAGGGGAGTGGAATTTGTCACCGGCGTCGCTTGGCGCTGAACTGGGCGGATAGTGTGAGCGATCCGGTGCGCACGGCCGGGCTGGCCGCGCACTGAAAGACGACGTGACCGAGCGCCTCGGGGGGCGGGCGCCGCGTGGCACCGACGGAGGATTCAAGCGACCGTGGACGCGCAAGGCCGTGGGCGGGCGGGCGGCATCGACCCCGCCGACCAGTGGGTCTTCGACCCCAAAACCGGCAGCTACGAGCTGCGCCTCGACCATGCCGAGGGGTCCGATCCGGCCTCCGCGCAGGGTTCGCCACCCGCCGCCCTCACCACCCCACCCGCCGCGACGAGTTCCTTCGTCCCCTCCGGCAGCCCCTCCCCCAAGCGCCCGGGTCCCAAGGCACCCAAGGCGGTGCCCGGTCAGCGCGGCACCGGCGGCGGTGGCGGCGGCCGCAGGGGCGGCGGCCCCAAGGCGGCCGCGGGCCGGCGCCGGCCCAAGCCGAAGAAGACCGCGAAGAAGAAGGTCATGCTCTGGACGGGCGGCACGCTCGCCTTCGTCCTGGTCGGCGGCTCGCTGGGCGCGTACCTGCTCTACGAGCACTTCAACAACAACCTCAGCAAGGTCGACGTCGGCGTGGACAACGCCGCCGTCACCAAGGGCCCGGTGAACATCCTCGTCATCGGCACGGACAAGCGCTCGGGCAAGGGCAACGAGGGCTACGGCGACGACGGCAGCGTCGGCCACGCCGACACCACACTGCTCTTCCACGTCTCCGAGGACCGCTCCAACGCCACCGCGATCTCCATCCCGCGCGACATGATCACCGACATCCCGGAGTGCACGACCAAGCAGGACGGCAAGACCAAGGCGATCCCCGGCTCCAAGGGCGTCCGCTTCAACGAGAGCCTGGGCCAGGAGGACCGTGACCCCGGCTGCACCTGGCGGACCGTCGAGCAGCTCACCGGCCTGAAGGTCAGTCACTTCATGATGGCCGACTTCAACGCCGTCAAGCAGCTGTCCACCGCGGTCGGCGGCGTCGAGGTGTGCCTGGGCAAGGACATCGACGACCCCAAGTCGCACCTGAAGCTCAGCAAGGGCCGGCACGACATCGAGGGCGAGGACGCGCTCGCGTTCGTCCGCACCCGGCACAGCGTCGGCTTCGAGAGCGACCTGGACCGCATCAAGCTCCAGCAGCAGTTCCTGAGTTCGATGATCAGGAAGATGAAGTCCGGGGACACTTTCTCCAACCCGAAGAAGCTCTACGACCTCGGTGACGCGGCGACCAAGTCGCTCACCGTCGACACGGGCATAGGCTCGGTCAGCGACCTGACCAAGCTGGCGAAGGACCTCAGCCGCGTCAACATCAAGAACATCACCTTCGCGACCCTGCCGGTCCTCGACAACCCGGCCGACGGCAAGACCCGCAAGACCGTCATCCTGGACAAGCCCAAGGCCGACCCGCTGCTGGCCATGGTCAAGCAGGACGTCTCCCTGACCGAGGTCAAGGAGAAGGAGAAGAAGGAACAGGACGCCAAGGACGCCAAGCAGCAGGCGCTGCTCAAGGGCCCCATGGCGGCACCCGCGGCCGTACGGGCCAAGGTGCTCAACGGCAGCGGCAGGATCGGCGCAGCCCAGGAGGCCGTCGCCTGGATGCAGAACTCCAAGGGCATGCCGCGCACCACCAACGGCGGCAACGCGCCCGGCGGCAAGAAGGTCGACAAGACCGTGCTGGAGTTCGCACCCAACCAGGCCGACCAGGCGCGCAAGCTCGCCGACGCCATGGGCCTTTCGGCCGACGCCCTCAAGGAGACCGCGGCCGACGCCGCTCCGATGGCGGACATGACGCTCACGCTCGGCGCCGACTTCAAGGCCGCCGGCACCCCCGTCTCCGCACCCGCGGCGCCCGAAAAGGCCCCGGAGGGCATCCAAAAGGTCGAAGCGGACGACAAGAACATCTGCGCCAAGTGAACCTAAGCGTGGCACACACACATCTCACTGGTCGGGCCACCCTCCGGTGAGACGCGTGGCCCGCCCGTGCGCGCGGAACGACCCGCGCCCACGGCGCACCAGAGACGGCATGCCTGCCCATCGGGCCGGAAGCACCATTCAGGGGAGGCCCGATGCGGCAGAGCAGTGTGCGGGGGTCGCGCTCGCGCGGCCGCGTCCCGGGAGCCCGTGACGGCGAGGGGAAGAAGAGCGGCAAGGGGCGGAAGAGCGGCGCCGGCGGCACGAAGGGGACGCCGCCCTCGCGCCGTTCGCGCATAGCGCGAATAGCCCGCTGGACCGCGCTCTGCCTCGCGGTCCTGGTCCTCGGCGCCTCCGCCGCGGGCTACTTCTACTACCAGCACCTCAACGGCAACCTCAAGAAGGACGCCCTCAACCTCGGTGACAAGCGCCTCGACCGGAGCGCCGCCAACGCCGAGGGCCAGCGCCCGCTGAACATCCTCGTGCTGGGCTCGGACAGCCGCAACACCCCCGAGAACGTCGCACTGGGCGGCGCCCGCGAGGACGCCGACCGCAAGCCGCTCGCCGACGTCCAGATGCTGGTGCACGTCTCCGCGGACCGCAGCAACATGTCGGTCGTCAGCGTCCCGCGCGACACCCGCACGACGATCCCCAAGTGCACCGACCCGGAGGACGGGAAGGTCTACCGCGAGACCAGCAGCCAGATCATCAACACCAGCCTCATGAACGGCGGTCCGGGCTGCACGGTCGCCACCTGGGAAGAGCTCACGGGCATCCCCATCGACCACTTCATGATGATCGACTTCTCGGGCGTGGTGAGTATGGCCGACGCCGTCGGCGGCGTGCCGGTCTGCGTCGACAACAACGTCTACGACGACAAGTCCGGGCTGCGGCTGACGAAGGGCGAGCACAAGGTCAAGGGCGAGCAGGCGCTCCAGTGGCTGCGCACCCGGCACGGCTTCGAGGACGGCAGCGACATCGGCCGGACCCACGCCCAGCACATGTACATGAACGCGATGGTCCGTCAGCTGAAGTCCGGCACCAAGCTGACCGACCCGGGCCAGCTCACCGGGCTCGCCGAGTCCGCGACCAAGGCGCTGACGGTCGACAAGGACCTCGGCTCGGTCAAGAAGCTCTACGACCTGGCCGAGGACCTCAAGCAGGTGCCGTCCGGCCGGATCACCATGACGACCATGCCGTGGGCCACCGACCCGCAGGACCCGGACGCGCACGTCGTCCCCAAGGCGGGCGACGCGGACAAGCTGTTCTCGCTCGTGCGCAACGACATCGCGCTCGACGGCAAGGACAAGAAGAAGGACCCCAAGTCCTCCCCGGCGACGCCCGCCGCGCCCAAGGGCAGCGTCCCGCTGACGGTCTTCAACGGCACGGGCACCGCGGCCCAGCCCGTGGCCACCGGCCGGGGCAGCGACATCGCGGCGTTCCTCGTCGGCAAGGGCTTCGCCAAGGCCACCGCCGACTCCACCCCCCGGTCGCAGCTCGACACGACGCTCAGCTACTCCAAGGCGTCCCAGCGCGGTGACGCGGAAGCGGTGGCCAAGGCCCTCGGGCTGCCGGACAGCGCGCTGCGGATGTCCACCGCGGTCGACGAGCTGACCCTGGTCATCGGCGCCGACTGGCGCTCGGGCACGGCCTATCCCAAGGACCGGGCCGGCGCGGACGACGCGAAGGACGACACCGACGGCAAGGGCGACGGCGGCGCGTCCGGCGGCAAGAACGACGACAAGAGCGGCGACAAGTCCGGTGACAAGAACGGCGACAAGGGCAAGAAGAAGGACGCCGACAACAAGGCCCCGGAGAGCGCGGACCCGCTCAACGGCAACGACACCTCGGCCTGCATGAAGGTCAATTCGCTGAATCGTTTCTGACCGCCGCCGGGGCCGCTCCCGACGGCGGAAGCGGCCTGTGAGCGTACGGACGAGGGGCCGGACCCGGACGGGGTCCGGCCCCTCACCCCCGTGACGGGTGAGAGTTCCGCGATCCCGGTGACTTCACGTAGCACTGCCGATACTCTCTGCGCCTGTGGCTCAAAAGTGCTCACGAAAGGCAGCTTGCATGAGGAACGTCTCCCGGGTCTGCGTACTCGCCGCGGTGAACCTGATGGCAGCCCTCGCGGCGGTGACGGGGCAGGCCACGGCCGCCCCCGCCGAGACCGCCCACAGCGTCCGGGTGCTGGAGGAGTGCCGCAGCGACGGCACGTCCTTCACCGACAGGCTCATCCCCGGCCACTGCCTCCGGAACGGCGGCTACCGCCTGGAGATGCAGTACGACGGCAACCTCGTGCTCTACTCCGGGTCCCGCGCCTGCTGGGCCAGCGGCACCGACGGGACCAACGAGGTCTACGCGAAGTTCTCCGGGGACTGGAAGCCCGACTCCCCCTACATGACGCTGGAATCGCCCGTCGGGGAACTGCGCAAGTACCGCGGGAAGTACACCGGTCTACACAAGACCGGGAACGTCAGCCTCAACAACAAGGGCGAGGTCTGGATCGCCTACGAGAAGATGGCGGGCTGCTGATCCGATGCGCACCCACCACCACGGACGCCGGGGTGCCGTGCGGGCGCTCGTGACCCGCTGCGTGCTGGCCGCCGTCCTGGCGGGCGGCGCGGCGGCCGGCCTCCCCACGGCCGCGGCGGCGGCCACCGCTCCCGTACGCCTCGCCCCCGAGCACCCTCTCGGCGACGCCTGCGTGGCGAACGAGAACCTGGGGGAGGTCGCCACCAACTTCATCTCCCGCTGCCGGAAGGGCTCCATCCGGCGGGAGTTCCCCGGCCAGCACTACGGCGACACCCTCGGCTATCTCAAGGGCTGCCGCCTGAGCTCGTGCAACACCGCCTGGAAGCTCCTCAATGACAACCGCTTCAAGAAATAGCCCGGGAACATGACCACTTACGTCGCTGTCCTGCTGTGCGAGTCCTCGGCCGACGCCGAGGACCACGTCCCGCTCTACCAGGAGAGCTTCGTCCTGCTGACGGCGGAGGACGAGGCGGGCGCCCGTGAGAAGGCCGAGGCGCACGGCAAGGGCCTGGAGACGAGTTACGAGAACGAGGCGGGCGAGCTGATCACCTGGCGGCTGCGGCACGTGGTCGACGTCAACGAGGTGCTCGACGAGCGCCTCGCCGACGGCTCGGAGCTCTACGCCCGGCACTTCAGGAACTACGCCGCCTACCGCTCCTTCGAGCCGCTCCTCTCGGGGGAGCAGATCTGACGCGTCCGTGGGGACCGGCGGCGGTGCCGGTCCCCACGGGCGGTCAGCCGTTCCTGACGGCCGGGCGACGGCTGGCGATGACCTTCTTCGCCAGGGAGCGCGGGCTGGTCAGGAAGCCGTAGCCCCACGACATGTGCATGGTGGCCAGCGCCACCGGGATCTGCGCCCGCGCCTTCAGCGGCAGCCCCTTGCCCGCCGGGACCGAGCCCGCCACGATGGCGGCCAGATAGCCGCCGGGCACGACCAGGGCCCACGGGCTGACGGTCGCCCCCGCGACCACACCCGCCGCGATGGCCACGACGGCGGTCGGCGCCGCGAGGTAGCGGAGGTTGATCGACCCCTGGTGGTAGCGGGCGACGACGTGCCGCCAGCGGCCGTAGTCCTTGTACTGCTTGGCCAGCGCCTTCACCGACGGGCGCGGCCGGTAGGAGACCTTGAGCTCCGGGGAGAACCAGATCAGGCCGCCGGCCTCACGGATCCGGAAGTTCAGCTCCCAGTCCTGGGCCCGGACGAACTCCTCGTTGTAACCGCCCTGCCGCTCCAGCGCCTCGCGCCGGAACACACCGAGATACACGGTCTCGGCGGGCGCGGCGGCACCGCCCGTGTGGAAGGCGGCGTTGCCCACGCCGATCCTCGACGTCATGGCGGCGGCGACGGCCTTCTCCCAGGCGTTCTCGCCCTCGGCGTGCATGATGCCGCCGACGTTCTGCGCGCCGGTCTCGTCCAGCAGGCGCACGGCCGTCGCGATGTAGTCCGGCGAGAGCATGCCGTGCCCGTCGACGCGCACCACGACCGGGTGGCGGGACGCCTTGATCGCGGCGTTGAGCGCGGCGGGCGTCCGGCCGGTGGGGTTCGGCACGGTGTGGACGCGGGGATCCTCCGCCACGAGCTCGGCGGCGATCTCGTCCGTACGGTCCGTGGAGGGACCGAGGGCGATCACGACCTCCAGCTCTCCGGCGTACTCCTGCTCCAGGATGTGCCGCACGGACGTACGCAGATGCCGCTCCTCATTGAGGACCGGCATGATCACGGAAACGGCGGGCGGCTGCTGTTCGGGCATGGTTCCTCGGGGGGTACGGGGGTCACCCACCCGGCTGGGCCGGGGTCGGCGGAATCGTCGGTCACGTTACCGCTAATGGCGGACACCGGCGCTGTCCGGCCGGGTGGCCGGGTGACCCGGAGCGGCGTGGGGGCACGGCCCGCTGATCGTATTGACCTACCGTTGCCGGTCCCTGGCCCGCCCCAGGCCGCCCCTGCTGCCGTCCGTCGCGGAGGTCTCCTCATGACCGCACCGGCCCGCACGACCCGCACGAACGGCCCGCGCCACGGCGCCCCCCGCCGGCCACGCCGGGGGGTGCGCATCGCCGCGGGTGTGGCGGCGGTGGTCCTGGGCACCTCGGGCGTGGGGCACGCGGTGGTCAGCGGGATCGACAGCCGCATCGGCCGGGTCGACGTCTTCCGCGGGCTGTCGAACCGGCCGGTGAGCGGGCAGGGCACCAATCTGCTGGTCGTCGGCACGGACTCCCGGGACAGGATCACCGAGGAGGAGCGGCGGCTCTACCACCTGGGCGGCGCGCCCTGTCACTGCACGGACACGGTGATGCTGGTGCACCTCTCCGCCGACCACGACCGGGCCACCGTGGTCAGCCTGCCGCGCGACACCTACAGCGAGATCCCCGAGCACGTGGACGAGGCGGGCCGCCCGCACCCCACGCACGTGCAGAAGCTGAACGCGGCGTACGCGGAGGGCGGGCCCGGGCTGACCGTGCGGACCGTGGAGCACCTCACCGGCGTGCACATCGACCACTATCTGGAGGTCGACTTCACCAGCTTCATGAAGACCGTCGACGAGGTGGGCGGCGTGCGGCTCTGCACGGACCGGCCGCTCCAGGACCCCTTCAGCGGGCTGAACCTGCCGGTGGGCACGAGCACGCTCAACGGCGGCCAGGCTCTGGAGTACGTACGCTCCCGGCACCTCGACGGGGCCGCCGACCTGGGGCGGATGCAGCGGCAGCAGCGCTTCGTCGCGGCGCTGCTGCACCGGGTGTCGCAGAGCGGGGTGCTGCTGAACCCCGTGATGTTCCAGCAGGTCGCCGACACGCTGCTGGGCTCGGTACGCGCCGACCGGGGCCTCGACAGCGGCGAGCTGATCGGGCTGGGCCAGGCCATGCGCAATCTCACGCCCGCCGCCACGGAGTTCCTGTCGGTGCCGATCGCCTCCGCGAACTTCCCGGTCCCGCGCGTCGGTTCGACCGTGAAGTGGGACGACGTGGCCTCCGCCAGGCTCTTCCAGGCCCTGCGCGAGGACAGGCCGCTGACCGCGCACACGCCCTCCCGGCTCCACGACGCGAAGGCCCCGTCCCGGCGGCAGGAGGCGCCGACGCCGGTGGAGGTGGCGCCCTCGGAGGTGCGGGTGCAGGTCTACAACGGCAGCGGGCGCCAGGGCCTGGCCCGTGCCGCCGACCTGGCGCTGCGCGCCATGGGCTTCAGCACGACGGGCCTCCCGACGGACGCGGCCGCGGGCCCCGCCCAGGCGCGCACGGTGATCGCCTACGACCCCCGCTGGGACCGCTCGGTCCGCTCCCTCGCGGCGGCCTTCCCCACGGCGGAACTCCGCCCCGCCCCGGGCCAGGGCCCCCTGATGCGCGTCACGCTCGGCACGGACTTCACCACGGTCCACGAGGTCCGCGAACGGGCCGCCCCCCGGCGGGGCGGCCCGGAGGTGATGACGGGGGACCGGGCGGTATGCCCTTGAATGTGGCGGTGGGTTGCGCGGACCGGTTCGCCGCCTGCGGCGGGGGCGCCCTTGGGGGCCCCAACGGGCTGGAGTCGGCTGATGCGGGTGCGCGATTTCAGCCCGTTGGGGGCGCCTCCCAGCGGTAGCTGGGGGAGCCTGAGGACGCTCGCGGACGGAGCCTGGGGGAAGTGGCCGGGGGAGGCAAACGGCCCGCAGCCCGGCAAGGGATCCGCCGGACGCGGCCTAGTCGGCCAGACCCTCCGCCTCGCGGGAAGAGCGCAGTTCCATGATCGCCCGGCGGCGTGCCAGCCGGTGCGTGCGGCGGATCTGCGCCTCCTGGTACCGCCGCCGGTCCTTCTCCGTCTCCGGCTCCACCGGCGGCACCCGCCTCGGCTTGCCCCCGTCGTCGACGGCCGCGAAGACCAGGTAGGCGCTGCCGACCTGGACCGCGGGGGTGGACTCGTTCCACCGTTCCGCCATCACGCGCACGCCGACCTCCATGGAGCTGCGGCCCGTCCAGTTCACTTGAGCCTGCACGTGCACGAGGTCGCCGACCTTGACCGGTTCGAGGAAGGCCATCTCGTCCATGGAGGCGGTGACGGCGGGGCCGCCGGAGTGGCGGCCGGCGACCGCGCCGGCGACATCGTCCACCAGCTTCATGATCACGCCGCCGTGGACCGTACCGAGGAGGTTCGTGTCACCTGCGGTCATGATGTGGGAGAGGGCCGTGCGCGAGGCGGATGTCGGCTTGCCCGGTATGTCCGACTCCAGATCCGGGTCCTGAATGGTCATGTCCACCACTGTATGCCCGGGCGCTCCACAGGACCGGATTTGCATCAGCTCTGCAACAGCCCTGCCCCGATCATGTAGCCGCCCGCCTGTCGGCCGTACGGGCGGGCACACTCGATTGCATGAGTGATTGGCCCGAAGGGCGGACCGACGAGCGGGGTGACCGGTACGGACGCGGCAGCGCGAGCGCCGAGCCGGAGGGCGTCCGCGCCATGCCGCACGTCCGCCGCGACGCCCCGCCGCGCCCGTACCGGCCGGTACCCGGCCAGAACTCCGGCGGCGGCGGCACGGGCACTCCCCCCGCCCCCCGTCCCGGCGACGGCTACAACACGGGCCAGGTCTACGGGCACGGCGGCCCGGTGGGCCCGAACCACGGCGGCGGTGCCGGTGGCGGCGACGGCCGGGGCCCGCGCGGCGGCGGCCGGACCAGCCCGCCGAACTGGCGCAAGCGGATCACGGTCGGTCTGATCGCGTTCGTCGTGCTGCTGCTGGCGGTCTCCGTCAGCACGTACTTCTGGGCCGACTCGAAGATGCGCCGCGAGGTCGACCTCAGCAAGGTGAAGGACCGCCCCTCCGGCGGGAAGGGCACGAACTACCTGATCGTCGGCTCCGACAGCCGCGAGGGCCTGTCCGAGCAGGACAAGAAGGACCTCCACACCGGGTCCGCGGACGGCAAGCGCACCGACTCGATGATGATCCTGCACACGGGCGACAACGGCACCACGATGCTGAGCCTGCCCCGTGACTCGTACGTCACGATCCCCGCCTTCACCGGGCCGCAGTCCGGCAAGCAGTTCCCCGCGTCCACGCACAAGCTCAACGAGGCGTATTCGGACGGTGGGGCGGAGCTGCTGGCGCAGACCATCGAGTACAACACCGGACTGCATATCGACCACTACGCGGAAATCGGCTTCGGTGGCTTCCGCAATCTGGTCGACGCACTCGGTGGTGTCGACATGTGCCTGGACAAGCCGGTGAAGGACCGCGACTCGGGCGCGGACTTCAAGGCGGGCTGCCAGACGCTGAACGGCACGCAGTCGCTCGCGTTCGTACGCCAGCGCCACCAGGAGGCCGACCAGGACCTGGGGCGGATGCGCAATCAGCAGAAGTTCCTGAACACCCTCGCCAAGCAGGCGGCCTCGCCGTCCACGGTCCTCAACCCCTTCCGCCTCTACCCCGTCATCGGCTCCGGGCTGGACACGCTCGTCGTCGACAAGGACATGGGGCTGACGGACCTGATGTCGATGTTCTGGTCGATGAAGGGCGTCACCGGCGGCGACGGCAAGCAGCTGACCGTGCCGATCTCCAACGCCAACCTGCCCACCCGGAGCGACGGCGTGGCGGTCAAGTGGGACCCGGTCAAGGCCAAGCAGCTCTTCGACCAGCTCAAGAACGACGAGAAGGTCACCGCCGCCGGCAAGTGACGCCCGGCGCGCAACGGGTCCGGGCCCGGGTCAGGCGGCTTCCGGCCCGGACGCGTTGATCACGGCGAAGATGCCGCCCTGCGGGTCCTGCACGACGGCCATCCGGCCCGCCATCATGTCGAACGGCGGCACGAGGACGTTGCCGCGTGCGCGGACGAGGGCGTCGACCGTGCTGTCGGTGTCGTCGACCGCGAAGTACGTCAGCCAGTGCGAGGGCGTGCCCTCCGGGAGCTTGTCGAGCCCCTGCATCCCGCCGACGGTCCGCCCGTCGACGTTGAGCGCGTAGTAGCCGTCCGCGTCCTCCATGGCCGCCGCCTCGATGCCCAGGGCGGCGGAGAGGAAGGTGGTGGCGGCACCGGTGTCGCTGGTGTCGAGCTCGTTCCAGATCAGCGCGCCGGGCTCGTTGACGACGCCCGCGCCGGGGAAGTCCTTGGCCTGCCACAGCCCGGCCACCGCGCCGGTCGGGTCCGAGACGACGGACATCCGGCCGAGGGTCATCACGTCCATCGCCGGCACCATCACCGAGCCGCCCGCCTTGGTGACCTTCTGCTCGGTGACGTCCACGTCGGCAGTCGCGAGATAGGTGGTCCACACGGTCGGCGGCGTCGGCCCGCCGTCCGGCGACATCGCGGTCATGATGCCGGCCACCGGCTTGCCGCGCAGCGTGCAGACGGCGTACCCACCCGTCTCCGGCGGCCCGACCTCGCCCTGCCACCCGAAGAGGTCGCGGTAGAAGTCCAGGGCGGCTTGCTGGTCGGGCACCATGAGATCGATCCAGCAGGGGGTGCCGGGAGCGTACGGGCCGGTTACATCGGGCATGTCGACTGCCTCTCGGGGGGCGCGTTTCGATGACCCCCCGCCCTCCCACCCTCCGCGCCCCACCCTTCCCTCGCCAGCGGCGAGGGGCCGTACGGGGGGGGCTGCGGGGTGACCACGCCCGGCGCGGATGATCCCACCGAAGGACGGACGGAAGTCGCCTTACGGAACGTATGCGAACGGCCCCCGGCATCGTGCCGGGGGCCGTTGTGTCCATACAGACGAGAGGCGGTTTCCCACCCGGCGTCAAGCCCAGGATTTCCCCAGTGTGACGCCCATGACCGGCCCGGAACAGGCCCGAACGGACCGGAAGTCGATCACGCCCGGCGAAGACGCTACTTCGGCAGGTTCCTCGCCATCACGATCCGCTGGACCTGGTTCGTGCCCTCGTAGATCTGGGTGATCTTGGCGTCGCGCATCATGCGCTCCACCGGGTAGTCGCGGGTGTAGCCGTAGCCGCCGAGGAGCTGGACGGCGTCCGTGGTGACCTCCATGGCGACGTCGGAGGCGAAGCACTTGGCCGCGGCGCCGAAGAAGGTGAGGTCGCCGTCGAGGCGCTCGGACTTGGCCGCGGCCGAGTAGGTGAGCTGGCGGGCGGCCTCCAGCTTCATCGCCATGTCGGCGAGCATGAACTGGATGCCCTGGAAGTCGGCGATCGGCTTGCCGAACTGCTTGCGCTCCTGGACATAGCCCTTGGCGTAGTCCAGCGCGCCCTGCGCGATGCCCAGCGCCTGCGCCGCGATGGTGATGCGGGTGTGGTCGAGGGTCTTCATCGCGGTCGCGAAGCCGGTGCCCTCCTCGCCGATCATGCGGTCGGCGGGGATCCGGACGTTGTCGAGGTAGATCTCGCGGGTCGGGGAGCCCTTGATGCCGAGCTTCTTCTCCGGCGCGCCGAAGGAGACGCCCTCGTCGGACTTCTCCACCACGAAGGCGGAGATCCCCTTGGAGCGCTTCTCGGGGTCGGTGACGGCCATGACCGTGTAGAACTCGCTGACGCCCGCGTTGGTGATCCAGCGCTTCACGCCGTTGAGGACGTAGTGGTCGCCGTCGCGCACGGCCTTGGTCTTCATGCCGGCCGCGTCCGAACCCGCGTCGGGCTCGGAGAGGGCGTACGAGAACATCGCCTCGCCCTTGGCCAGCGGGCTCAGATAGCGCTTCTTGAGGTCGTCCGAGCCGGAGAGGACGACGGGCAGCGAGCCGAGCTTGTTGACCGCCGGGATCAGCGAGGAGGAGGCACAGACGCGCGCGACCTCCTCGATGACGATCACGGTGGCCAGCGCGTCGGCGCCGGCGCCGCCGAACTCCTCGGGCACGTGCACGGCGTGCAGATCGGCGGCCACCAGCGAGTCGAGCGCCTCCTGGGGGAAGCGGCCCTCCTCGTCCACCTCGGCGGCGAACGGCGCGATCTTCGCCTCGGCGAGCGAGCGCACGACCTTGCGGAGCTCGTCGTGCTCCTCTGCCGGCCGGTACAGGTCGAAGTCCTTTGATCCCGCCAAGGCGTACTCCCCTGAGAGTTAACTACCGTTTAGTAACACCAAGTCTAGGGGTGCCCCCACGGCGGGGACTACGTGAGCTTGCCGACAGCGTCCGCACTGCGGCCGAGGTGTCATGGCGTCTCCCGAGATCCTTCCCGGGGCACGCCCCGACTATGCTCGGGCAGCGCAGTCCGGACCGTCAGCACATGGAGCAGCGTATGGCCCTCAAGATCACCGTGATCGGCACCGGCTACCTCGGCGCCACCCACGCCGCGGCCATGGCGGAGCTCGGCTTCGAGGTGCTGGGCCTGGACGTGGTGCCCGAGAAGGTCGAGATGCTCGCCCGGGGCAAGGTCCCGATGTTCGAGCCCGGCCTGGAGGAGCTGCTCGGCAAGCACGTCGCCGGGATCGAGGGCTCGACCGGGCGGCTGCGCTTCACCACCTCCTGGGAGGAGGTCGGCGAGTTCGGCGACGTCCACTTCATCTGCGTGAACACCCCGCAGAAGCACGGCGAGTACGCGTGCGACATGTCCTACGTCGAGGCCGCCGTCTCCTCCCTCGCCCCCGTGCTGCACCGGCCCGCGCTGGTCGTCGGCAAGTCGACCGTCCCGGTCGGCAGCGCGGCGCGGCTCGCGGGGCTGCTGACCAAGCTGGCCCCGGCGGGCGCGGACGTGGAGCTCGCCTGGAACCCGGAGTTCCTGCGCGAGGGCTTCGCCGTCCAGGACACGCTGCACCCCGACCGGATCGTCGTCGGCGTCGCCGGTGAGCACGGCGAGAAGCTGCTGCGCGAGGTGTACGCGACCCCGGTCGGCGAGGGCACGCCGTTCGTCGTCACCGACTACCCCACGGCCGAGCTGGTCAAGACCGCCGCGAACTCCTTCCTCGCCACGAAGATCTCCTTCATCAACGCCATGGCCGAGGTCTGCGAGGCCGCGGACGGCGACGTGGTGAAGCTGGCGGAGGCCATCGGCCACGACGAGCGGATCGGCAAGAAGTTCCTGCGGGCCGGCATCGGCTTCGGCGGCGGCTGCCTGCCGAAGGACATCCGGGCCTTCATGGCCCGTGCGGGCGAGCTCGGCGTCGACCAGGCGCTGACCTTCCTGCGCGAGGTCGACTCCATCAACATGCGCCGCCGCGGCCATATGGTCGAGCTCGCGCGGGAGGCGGTCGGCGGCAGCTTCCTCGGCCGGCGGGTGGCCGTGCTCGGCGCCACGTTCAAGCCGGACTCCGACGACGTGCGGGACTCCCCGGCGCTCAATGTCGCCGGGCAGATCCACCTTCAGGGCGGGCAGGTCACCGTCTACGACCCCAAGGGGATGGAGAACGCGCGGCGCCTCTTCCCGACGCTGACGTACGCGCCGACGGCGCTGGACGCGGTGCGGGGGGCGCATGTGGTGCTGCATCTGACGGAGTGGGGGGAGTTCCGGGAGCTTTCTCCTGCGGAGCTGGGCGGGTTGGTCGCGGAACGTCAGATTCTGGACGGCCGCAACGCTCTTGACGCCGGCGCGTGGCGTGCGGCGGGCTGGGTTTACCGTGCGATGGGGCGGCCGCAGGCTTAGTGGTCTGCGTCGTAAATCCTTCGGGGGTTGATCATGCGGCTGGGGCGGCGGAGGATTCTTCTGGGTGATCGGCGGTGTGCCGGTCGAGTC